>JAVCCD010000093.1 GCA_030765665.1 Candidatus Tenebribacter mawsonii
TGAACAACCATGAACAAGCACTATATTACTATTTGGAATCAATGGATATTGAATCTGAAATAGGTAATAAAGATGGGATAGCTGGCTCATTAAACAATATTGGTATGGTTTATGAAAATTTATCTGATTATAACAAAGCTTTGGAATATTTCCGAAGAGCTGAAGCTGTTTACAAAGAGATTGGAAATAAATACGGACAAGCGCTTACACTTGATAATATCGGTTCAATTTTTCGTGATCTTACAAATTACGATAAATCAATAGAATACCATTTACGAGCACTAAAAATTCATGAGGAAATCGATGATAAAACTGGTATCGCAAAAAATCTGGGAAACATAGGAATGATCTATGATAATATTGGAGAACGCGAAAAGGCTCTAGATTATTATCATAGATCGCTCAAAATGGAAGAAGAACTTGGCAATCAGCTTGGAATTGCAGGAATTCTTAATAATATCGGTATTATATATGATGATATGAGACAATATGATATTGCCATTGAATACTATAAAAATTCTCATGACATTTACAAAGAAATTTCAAATCTTAATGGTGTCGCAGATGCTTCTAATAACATTGGAGTTGCCTATAAGAACCAGAAGAAATATGAAATGGCATTGCAATTTCTTCAAGAATCTTTAGATTCCTACAATATTATTGGTAGAAAGAAAGGAATTGCAGTAGCACTTAATAATATCGCAACCGTTTACAAAGAAACAGAAAAATATTCGCAAGCTTTAGAATATTTTAATAACGCCCTTATAATTGCAAAAGACATTAAAGTAAGAGATTTGCAGATAGAGATCTATGAAAACATTTCCGATATCTATGCAATTAAGAAAAATTATAAAACATCTCTTCAATACTATAAACTTTATTCTAGCATTAAGGATAGTACTTTCACAAAGGAGAGAATGGAAATAATCTCTGGGATGGAGACAACATACGAAGTAGAATTCCTGCTTGAAGAACAAGAAAAAGAGATAGTTCTTCTTCAAAAAGATAACGAAATATACAAACTACGTTCTGAAAAACAGAATTTAGCATTATTACTTCTCGTGTTTGGATTAGTAATTTTGATGGTTATTGGATTCGTATTCTTTTATCGCTACATATTAAGCAAAAAAACTGAAGCAAAATTAGAGAAAGAAGTTGAAGAACGTACTCGTGACCTAAAGAAAGCTAATATAAAATTAACAAAAGAGATTCAAGAGCGTAAAGAACTGCAGAATCAATTAATGCGTTCGGAACGGCTTGCTGGAGTGGGAGAATTAGCTGCAGGAATAGCACACGAGATACGAAATCCGCTTGGGAATATCAGCTCTTCTGCTCAGATCTGCTTAAGTAAATTTGAGCATCCAAAAGAAGTGCAACAGTTTTTGGAAATAATTCAGGAAGACTCTGATAAAGCAAACTCTATAATAAAAGGTTTGTTGGATTTTGCCAATCCTCGCGATGTGAAATTTAAAAAAGGATCTCTTTTAAAAGTATTAAAAAATGTAATTAAAAGAATCGATGCTAGATGTCAGGAAAAAAATATTATTGTAAGTTTAACTAGTAAGGAGAGTATCCGAGAATCTCTGATTGATGCTAAATGGTTGGAACAGGCATTTCTTAACATTACGGTAAATGCTATAAATGCTATGCCCAATGGGGGAGAATTAAAAATTGTTGTAAAACAATTAACTCATAAAATAAAAATAAGCTGTATAGATAACGGACATGGAATTTCCAAAAAGAATTTAACAAAGATATTTGACCCATTCTTTACAACCAGAGAAGATGGTGTTGGCTTAGGTTTAAGCTTAACCCATCAGATATTTGAAGATCATAAAGGAAGTATTCAGATAGAAAGCAAAGAAAAAATTGGAACAAAAGTCCTCGTTGAAATTCCAATTCAAACATAAATGGAGAATAAATGATTAAAATTTTAATTATAGACGATAACAAAAACATGCAAATAATTCTGAAAAATTTATTAGTTGATGAAGGATATGATGTAATATCTACAACAAATGGAAAAGATGGTTTAAGTGCTGTAATAGAACAGTCTCCAGATCTCGTTCTATTAGATATACGTTTACCGGAAATGAATGGAATTGATATTTTACAGCAGATTACAAAATTTGAAAAAGAGATCCCGGTGATAATGATAACAGCTTACGGAGATGTAGAAACAGCAGTTGAAACTATGAAACTTGGGGCATTTGATTACATTACAAAACCTTTTGTAAATGAAGAGTTGAAACTGGTTATCAGAAAAGCTCTAGATACAAATGAATTGAAGCAGGAAGTAAAAGTATTACGGCAACAATTGAAAGCAAAAAAAGGTGATGATGTTCCTATGGGGAATAGTATTGCCATTGCGCTAATTTTGAAGCAGGTTGAACTTGTCGCTTCAACTGATATGAGCGTAATAATTCAGGGTAAAAGTGGTACAGGAAAAGAGGTTATCGCTAATTTGATCCACAGAAAAAGTAAAAGAAAAAACAAAGCATTTATCCCAATTGATTGTGGAGCTATACCGGACACATTGGTTGAAAGTGAATTATTCGGATATCAAAAGGGTGCATTTACAGGAGCGTCTTCAGCTAAAAAAGGTAAATTTGAAACTGCAAACGGTGGAACACTATTTTTAGATGAGATTACAAATCTACCTCCATCCGCTCAGGCGAAAATCCTGCGTGTAATTCAAGAAAAAATGATAACTAAAATAGGTGGGACCAAACCTATAAATATAGATGTAAGAATAATAGTCGCTACAAATCTTGATATGATCAAAGCGGTTCAAGAGCACCATTTTAGAGATGACCTGTTTCACCGCTTAAATGAGTTTTCGCTTAGTCTTCCAACTTTAAAAGAGAGGAAAGATGATATACTAATAATTGCTGAGCAATTCCTACAAGAATCAAATATCGAACTTGATAAAAATATTATAGGATTTTCACCGGAAGCGTTGAACATTTTAGAATCATACTCATGGCCAGGTAATGTTCGTGAATTGAAGCATGTTATAAAAAAAGCGGTTTTATTAGAAGAAACAGATCATATTACTCCTAGTGCATTAGACCTGGAGTTTGGTAACGTTCAGAGCAGTCCTTTTAAAGAAGCTTTAGATAAATATTATGAGATGATAATAACACAAGGCTCAACGATTTCAGATATTACTGCAATTGTAAGTGCAGAGATGGAACGTGTTCTCATCAAACGAATATTGGTTGAAGCTAAATATAATAAATCTAAAGCTGCTCGCATTCTTGGTATTGATAGAAATACACTTTATTCAAAATTGAAAGGACTTGGAATAGAGTAGTATTTTTGTAAAAATCTATATGCAGTTTGCGGAGTCAATTACGCAAATATATAGTTCTTCAATTTTTCATTATCAAATATTATTTGCCTAGATAAACATATTCTATTTTCCCTAAATTATTGTAAATATAACAATTAACATACAATGCATATTGTAAATATCCCTAGTAATTTTGAGTGGCACACGTTTTGCTTTATTCAGTTGTGTATCAAAAAAAATTATGGGAGGACAAAATGAAAAAGATGTTAATTCTTTTGGGCTTAAGCTTATTAATATGTACACTTGTAGCTGAAGATTTTATGCAACCTGCCCAAGTTGCTAAGGATAGTTACACTAAAGGAATGCGATTTGGAATGAGAAGCTCATCAAGGGATCAAGATCCTGCACCTGAGTATTTCTTTATACCTAATGGCGATGGTGAGAATACTACTTACTTAACAAGTTCGTATTACGATTACATGCCTTTCAGTTATAACGGATACAATCTAAGAAAACAACCAGATATGTCACAACCTTATGGCTATCCAGCTGGTGGATGGTATGCAACTTACATGCGTTCTGAAACACAGGCTGTTGGAACAGACCGAAGAGCTTTTTACAGCTATATTAATGCAGATGGAACACTTGGTGAAAGTAATGGTATAAATTCAGAGATCAACCGAGAAGGTTTTACTACTCTTGCAATTGATCCTGTAACAGGTGACCCTTTTACCGCTTGGCATGCAATTGTAGAAGAAGATGGAAGCTATGACAGTAATATGTCATATTCATTGTTTCATGCAACCGGTCTTGCAGGTGCTTGGAGATCTCCATTTATTCTTATAGATAATCCAGAAGTAAGCGAACCATTAACAGGACATGATGATGATGAATTTATCTGGCCACAGGTTTGGATTGGACCATCTCCAGAAACAGGGAAAAGAAGAGTTCATGCTTATGGTAATAATTTCACAAACAATACTGGTGGTAATGGAAATTACAATTGCCTTTATTTGTATGCTGATTTTGATGATGAAGACCTTATATCTACATCTGATCTGGAGTGGACAACAGTTTCATTCCCATATTTTGATGATATGCACTACAACGATATTGATCGCGTTAACAAAGACCTTATTGTAAGCGAAGATGATGGACAAGTTTTATTCTTTGGTTCAATTGGTGACTCTCTTTTAGCAATGTATAGCGATGATTACGGTGCAACATTTACAAAATATGTTGAGGATATCAAACAACCATTAGTAAATCCAACTTACGAAAATGATCCAAATACATATTTGTGGTACGATGATGATGATGTAACTCCATTCTGAAATGTTTATCGTTCCTTCAAACGACCTTAGCCATTATAATGGTGCATTTACAAATGAGAATACTAAAGTTACTTGGATGAGTGGTGTGAACTATAACTCACAAGAAAATATTGACGGTCAACTTTATATGGCTGCTTATCAATATCCAAAAATATTCTCATTTGATACTGTTACACATGAATTTGATTTTTATGATCTCGATATTCAAGGTGTTGACCCTGCTGATGAGGTTATGACAATAGCTTTTGACCTCGATGAAGATGGTGAAGTTGACGGATATGATCCTGATAGTGACCCGCCTGGTGAACCTATTGTTCAAATGAGTTGCCCAAGCTGGTTCTTTAACACAGATGATGGATGGCAAGATGCTTACTTCCATGAAAGTAATTGCAAAATTGTTTCAAAAGAGAATTGGGTTGTACTTGCCTGGTATGATGGAGCAAAATTACAAGCTGCTTATTTTGAAGGAAACTATGCGCCAGAATTTGAAGATATGCTTCCTGTAAGTATTTCTTTTGGTGATGAACTTGAGGTATTAAGTAATGATCCTGGTAATTATCACGCTAAACTTCATTTCCTATTTATGGATGATGAAGATTATGGCTCTGCTTCCGGGGAAACTGCTGGTGGTGGAGACTTAACAAACAGCGCAATTCGATATGCAGCTATAGATCTTAAATTCCAGGAAGAAACTTCTTCTGACGATGTAACAATAACACCAACCGCAGAACTTTTAAGTCAAAATTATCCAAATCCATTCAATCCAA
>JAVCCD010000059.1 GCA_030765665.1 Candidatus Tenebribacter mawsonii
GAACCTGAAATTCTTTCAAATTCTCTGATTCCCTAACCAATGTTTTAGTAGTTTTTGCTCCGGTAATTCCTTCATTAAAAGCTCCGGTAATTTTGGAATTTGTTTTTCGTACCTTTCTGTATGCTTTCAGGATAACCTTTTGGAAATAGATACTCATTACTACCAAAACAGGCACGACAGTCATTGTAATCAATGCTAATTTCACATTCAGGATCAGCATTACTACTGAGATCAGGATCATCAATGACCCACCCCAGACCATGTCTACCAGTCCCCAGGAAATAAAACTTCCCAAACGCTGACTGTCGGAAGTCATACGTGCCATCAACCAACCTACCGGAGTTTTATCATAATAATTGAATGATAATTCTTGCAGTTTAAGGAATCCCTTCTTCCTGATATCATAGGTAAGATGTGTCTCAATCTTACCGGCAATATCGATAAAGAAGAAAATATTTACTGCCTGGATAGCAACCAAAGCAAAAAATACGATAGCGTAAATTTCTATTCCTTCTGTTTTACCTGGAATTACATAATTATCAATGGCATACTTGCTCATCAGCGGGAAAAGTACATCAATTCCAGCTAAAGACAACATGAAAAATCCCAGAAGGATTATCTTCTTTTTATAAGGTTTGCAGAAAGTTAAAAGTTTCTTCCACAAAGTCAGATCAAATCTTTTTTTGTATTCTTTTTCTTCAAATGCGTTACTCATTATTAAATCCTTAAATTTTTTGTGTCCTGGTAAGCGAAGCAGAACCTTCACCAATGTATCCTTCGACTCCAATGCTGAGTTTTGCTAAACTCCACGCATTCAACGGCATCAGGATGACAGTAACTGAATTATTAACTAATTTTTCTATTTTCATTCTTTTCATTTTTACTCAGTAGTCCTTCCTCTTCCAGAGCCAGCTCTTCTTCCAGAGAATTCTGGATAGCCCAGACGCGTTTGTATAAACCTTCCTGATCCACCAGTTCCAAGTGAGTTCCCTGCTGGACAATCTTGCCGTGTTCCAGCACAAGGATCATATCAGCTTCAGCTAAAGTAGTAAGACGATGCGAGATGATGAAAGTCGTGGCTTCAGTATCTAGTTTATTCAATCTCTTTCGAATTGCAGCATCGGTTTCTGTATCTACAGCACTCAAACTGTCATCAAAAATGAGAATTGGATTTCCGTTAATGATCGTCCTGGCAATAGCTACCCGTTGTTTCTGTCCACCGGAAAGCGTTACACCTTTCTCACCAACTGCTGTTTCATAACCGTCTTCAAAGCTTTCTATAACATCATGTACTGAAGCGATCTGAGCTGCTTTGAAAACCATATCATCTTCATAGCTATTTGTCGCTAATCCAATATTATCTTTAAGCGTTTTGGAAAACAGAAAAGGTTCCTGCAAAACTATACCAATATTATCGCGTAGAGTTCGCTTGCTGATCTTCTTCACATCTATTCCATCGATTTTCACTGATCCTGACTGGTTGTCGTACAATCTTGGCAACAGACTAACCAGAGTCGATTTGCCTGATCCTGTTGGACCAAGAATCGCAACTGTTTGTCCTTTTTTCACTTTGAATGAAACATCTTCCAAAATTGGATGGCCTTCATCATAATGAAAACTCACGTTTTCAAATTCGATTTCACCATCGATCTTATCTTTGAAGATTCCATCATCCAGATCTTCGATAGGTTCATCCAGAATTTCCTGAATACGTTCAATGGAAACCAGAGCTTTACCCATATCGGTAAGTACTCTTCCCAATTGACGAACCGGCCAGAGCAGCATACCCACATAAGAAGTGAAAGCCAGTAATGTTCCCAGAGTGATAATACCATTGGCTGCCCAATAAGTTCCTAGAACAGTAACTGCAATTATCTGAGTGAGACTGAGTAGATCTGAAACAGACCAGTACCAGGCTAGCAGACGGATCAATCTGTAAGTAAGATCGCGATATTCAACGTTCTTTTCATCAAATTTATCTATTTCATATTTCTGTCTGGCAAATGCACGAACCACACGAACGCCACTCAGATTTTCCTGTAATACTGTCGAAAGTCTTCCTTCAGATTCATCCGAAGCTTTGAAAGCAGTCTTCACTTTGATGAAAAATATTACTGCAAAAGCAAAGATGAATGGAACCAATGAAAGTGAGATTAAAGTCATTTTCACGCTCATCGGCAACATGAAAGAAAGCGCAAAGAAAAGCATGAAAAATGCTCTTCCCACTTCTACCATCTGCATTGACAAAAAACGTCGAATTGTTTCCACATCCGAAGTACATCGTTGGATCAAATCTCCAGTTTTAGCTTTCACATGATAATCAAAAGGCAGATACTGCAAATGATCATACACTTTATCTCTAATTTTTTGAGCAATGGATTCCGAAGCCGTAGCCGACCATTTGCCTTTGAAAAACAGGAAAATTCCACGTGAAAGTGTAAGTAAAATCAGGATAACACTACACATCCACAAACTCTTTTCCAGCACCGTTTTTCCACCCATAAAATTAAAGATCTCAGTAAATAATGGCTGCAGCCAACCACTTGTTTCTATTGGCTTTGTGCCAATTATTGAATCGATGGTAACACGTAATACAAGCGGCCAGGCAAAGCGCAAAAATATCGCTGCACCAACAGCCAGGATCGAGAAAACGTACAACGATCTATTGCCTTTCATAAAATTCCAAAGTAATTTCATTTTTTTCATAATAATCTCTTTTTGCTAAAAGCAATTGGCAAATAACTTTGCCCTTTCATTAATTTAGTTTAACTTTTCAATTCACTTTAATATTTTACAAATTAAAAACATTTTTAATAAATAAAAAAAGCTCGCGGGTTTTCCCACGAGCTTTTGTATCATTATTTCTAGATACAAAAATGGTGGGATAGCCCTTATTAAGGAACCAATCCCACCAAGATTTGGCTGATTTCTCAGCCTATATATTATTCAGCCATTTATAGGCCTACGAATAAAGACTTCTTTGGTTTTGCAGGATTGGCTTCCTGTTAGGCAGTAGTACCTTGAGGTACTCTACTTTTAAAAATATTGATCATGAAAACCTCCTTTAATTTATTTACGTACATTTCTTTTTTCTGACGCACCGACTTTTTTTCTTTTTATATTTATATCGGTCAAGTTTTTTTTATTAGAAATATTTTAACCCAGTCTTTTCCCTCAACCATAACACTCTTATTTTATTTTGTACAAATGTATTAGCAACCTACAAAGAAATTATCTCGTTTGAGCCCTGTGCACGAGCTATCTGCATGGAAAGCCAGGATTGAGCTTCTTGCTCATCAGAGAATTCCTTACTCGAACAAAAGGATTCGTCGTTCGTATAAAATCTCCAATAAACATTATTCTTATCCTCTTTTCGTATGATATCCATTCTGAATACATTGTCGATATTTACAAATTTGTTTTTTTTCACTTCAATAATAATCATTTCTCTCTCCCTTTAGTTTTCATTGGTAAACAATAAACCATCATTAATATTATCTTTATTGTCTCGTTTTGCAATTGGAATATGGATATCCATTTGTGACTCTTTCTCACCAAAATTAAAACGTGAATCATACCACTCTATCTCATCAGCCGAAACTAGCTCATATTCACTTCCAGGAAGCCACTTTTCATAGATATAATCATATGTTTCTCCTAGTGTTTCCAGAGATCCCACATGTGTAAACACTGCTACTAATTGTGACGATATTTTTCGATATTCCATTCCGACAGGAACAATACTATCATCTTTTACTACTTTGCATGCCATGTAATTAAATTGGGAATCTTCAAGAAGTTCAGTTTCATTATCACTAAAACAAATGCCTAGAGAACAATCAGGGACAGCATTTTTACCTAATTCATCCATCCTAGCAATGAAATCAGTCCATAGTTGCGGGATGCGATTTTCCTCTACAGTTGTGAGAATTCTTATTCCAACAACTTTCAGTGCTTCACGTTGAGTTATGATTACTTTCATAATTTTCCTTTTTTTTATTATTAAAAAATGTTATCTAATTACTTTGTCAAATAAAATTACTTGCAAAAAAAATAATGATAAATACGTTTGTAATTAGAATCTGTTAGTAATCAATAGGTTAGGGGTAGAGTGAAACTTAAGAGAAAAGTTTATAGAAATTTGAATAAAAACAGACATCTCATTCAGTTGCTTAAGAATGTTGTAATGATATGTCTTGTTGTGCTTGCAGGTGCAATTGCAGTTTGGGCTGTTGAATTTAGGAATCCCAGTAGCGTGATTAAGAGTTTCTTCGATGCAATATGGTGGGCTTTGGTTACGATAACAACTGTTGGATACGGTGACATTGTCCCCAAGACCTTCTGGGGAAGAATTATTGGTATTATATTTATTTTTCTTGGTTTCACAATATTTTCAATATTTACAGCATTTATTGCCAGTAGCTTCATTGATAAGAAGATAAAGGAGAGAAAAGGTTTGAATAAGATAACAGAAAAAAATCATATACTAATTTGCGGATGGAATAATAGTGCAAAGAAAATACTTGATTACATCAGCAAATTAGACCCAGCAGAGATTCCAAATATCGTACTTGTTAATGAATTAGACGAAGGAGAGTTTTCTTCACTTCAAAACCATTATCCAGATATACAAATAAAGTTTATAATTGGAGACTTCACAAATCAAGAGATCCTGTTGAAGGCAAACATTAAAGATGCAAAACATATTATTTTACTTTTCGACGAAAGTAAAGCAAATTCAACTCCTTCTGATGACAGAACAATTATTGCATCTCACAATATAAATTACATGAAATTGAAAGGAAAAATAAGTATCCAACTTCACGATGAAAAATATCTACCTAATATTCGGAGAGAAAAAATTGCAAATATCGTGATTTATGACAATTTGGGTGGAAGCCTTCTGGCAAGTTCAACTATTAATCCAACTATCCCTGATTTTTTACAGGAGGTTCTTAAATCTACAGATGGAAAAGGATTCAAAGAGATCCTGATACCTGCAATGTTTATAGGTAAAACATTTAAGGAGCTTTCCGAATTTTTCAAAGAAGAAAATGATTTGTTAACTTTAGGAATTGTTTCTGTATTCCCCGAAGTTTCCATAGACGAGATTATTTCAGATGATTCATCTTCAATCGATCAATTCATAAAAAGTCAATTTGAACAATCAGCAAAAAAATTCAAAGCTGATAAAGTTAAAAATCGTGTGAAACTAAAACCTGAATCTGATTATATTATTCAAGACACAGATAAAGCAATTGTATTGTAGGAGATTATATGGATCTCAATTTTCTTAAGAACGTGAATCTGGTAAAAGAACTAACAACTCAGGAACTCAAAATTTTCTCTTCCAAACTTAAAACAGTAAAATATAAAGAGAATGAATTCCTGATAGAGGAAAATAAAGATAGCGATAAACTTTTTATTTTATTTAAAGGTAAAGTTATTATATCAAAAAAAATAACGATGATTGACGAACAAGAAAAAATTGACAAAACATTTATATCACTTTGTGCTGATGATTATGCTTTTTTTGGTGAGATTGGATTACTAGGTCTACAGAAGCGTACCGCAACTTGCAGAGCAAAAACAGAATGTACACTTTATACTATTGATCATAAAGATTTTATGAGTATCTGCAAATTAAATCCTGAAATTGGTTTTAAAATGCTTCTTGAGATTGCAAGGAAATTGTCAGGATTATTAGAAAAAACAAACGAAGATGTATTGAAACTTACAACAGCACTGATCTATGCATTAAAAAGTTAAGAACACTTCGTGATTCCATAATGCTAATTATCACCTAATTAGCACATTAAATTGATTGAATATTATAATACTGTCGCTTCATCTAAAGATTTTAGTACAAGTATTGTTTATGTGATCTATTCACGAAAAGAAACCTTTATTGGAGAAATTATTCTTAAGAAAAAAAACCCTCTATATTCATCTGGAATTCTAGATCTGATTTTGTTTCGGGACTTTTTTCTTTATCTGAACATGCTGACATGATCACTAGAAAAATCATAAGAATTGGAAGTGTATATTTTTTCATCAATAACTCCTCACACAGTTTAATTTTTTAATAATTAAAATTCCAATTTCTTGTCAAATATAAAGTCTAAAACACTTTTTAATAAACCTCAGCAGATAATATACTTTACAAATTTCTATTACAAAAATTTATTATTTATCTGAGGTTATTATATGAGATATAAAGGGTTTTATTTTATTATTATTTTAGCTGTAATATTTATTACAGTTGTATTTTCCCCTAATATTAGTTTCTATCGTAATCACATAAATCACAAGCAATTTAAGATCTATTCTGATATCAAAATCGATGATAATATTTATAAAATATTAGATGATGTAGAAGAGAAGTTAGTAGCATCAGAGATTTATAATAGTACATTAAATTATAAAATTTTTATAAGCTCTGATTTCAAACCATACTCAATTTTTTGTCCTTCATTAAAAGATGCTTTTGCAGCAACTTACCCAATTATTAATAACATCTTTATCTCAAAAACAGATATTGAAAATAATCTAGTTGTACGAAACGCATCCGAAGATAATGAACGTTCACTTTCTAGTGTGATAACTCATGAAGTAACTCATAAGCTTATTGAAAATGAGATTGGAGTAAATGCTAATAGAAAATTACAGATTTGGAAAAAAGAAGGATATTGCGAATATATTTCAGGAGAGTCAGTACTTAATTTAAAGGCTGGAATTAATCAGGTTTACAATGGGGCAAATTCCTTTTCTCCTGCATTCGACTATTTGAAGTATCGGATATTTATTACATATCTACTTGATGTAAAAGAACATACATTTAAATCTATTATTGAAACAGAATTTGACATTCACGCTTTAGAAAAAGAATTAATGGCATATAGACATAATCATTATTGAATTGAAATTTAAAAAACAGCTTGCTCAGTTTTTTAAGGATTATTTAATTTGTTAATATAAAATGTGATGAAGGGAGATAAAATGAAGAAGACTTTAGTTTCACTATTTGTAGATAGTATTAAACAAAATTGGAATCTTGAAGCATTTACAAATTATAAAGGAAACACAATAACTTATGCTGACGTTGCGGATAGAATTTTATTTTTACATTCAATTTTCAAAAATTTTGGATTAAAAAAAGGTGATAAAGTTTCTATTATAGGCAAAAATTCCACAAACTGGGCAATAACATACTTATCAACTGTATCATATGGTGCAGTTATTGTTCCTATTCTTCCAGACTTTAAACCAGATGATACTCATCATATCGTCAATCACTCTGACTCTGTTTTATTATTTTCTGCAGATCAAATATTTGATGAACTTGATGATTCAGCGATGAAAGATCTGCTTGGGATAATTTCTCTTTCAGATTTCTCTATCTTACATTCTAATAAGAAAATAAACAAAAAGCTAATAGAAAAAGCTAACAGTGAATATTTAACTAAATTTAGCAATAATTTAACGATTGAAAACTTCCATTTGGATGAAATTAATAATGATGATTTAGCTGTAATTGTTTACACTTCTGGAACTACTGGATTTTCTAAAGGAGTTATGTTACCACATATTAGCTTAGTTGTTAACATACGGTTTGCTCAAAATAATATGCCTTTAGATCCTGGAGATACAATAGTTTCATTCTTGCCTATCGCTCATGTATTTGGATGTGCATTTGAGTTTCTCTTTCCTTTCTGCAGTGGTTGCCACATTACATTCTTAGGAAAAACTCCTTCTCCAAAAGTCATACTGAAAGCTTTTGGTGAGATTCATCCAAGATTAATTCTGTCTGTTCCACTTGTGATAGAAAAAATCTATAAGAAACAGCTAAAGCCACTATTGAGTAAAGGTTCAATTAAGATATTACTTAAGATTCCACTCACAAGGAAATTGTTGTATAAGAAAATTAAAGAGAAATTAACTGTTGTGTTTGGTTCCAGTTTCCGCGAGATAGTAATTGGTGGTGCGCCCCTGAATGCAGAAGTAGAGCAATTCCTGCATGATATCGGCTTTAGATTCACAATTGGATATGGTATGTCGGAATGTGGACCACTTATTAGTTATTCTGGATGGGAAGAATACAAATTACAATCAACTGGAAAGCTAGTAGACACAATGGAAGTTAAAATAGATTCTAAAGATCAGTTTAATATCATAGGTGAGATAATGGTTCGTGGGAAAAATGTCATGAACGGTTATTATAAACATCAAGAGGCGACAGAAAAGGTTTTAGATAAAAATGGATGGCTACGAACAGGTGATCTTGGCATAATAGATAAAGATGATTTTATTTACATAAAAGGTCGCAGTAAAAGTATGATTTTAGGACCATCAGGGAAAAATATTTATCCAGAAGAATTAGAAGCGAAATTAAATAACCTACCCTATGTTCAAGAATCAATCATCGTTGAAAAAGAGGGACAACTTGTAGCTCTTGTATACCCTAACATGGAACTTGTTGATGAAAATGGGATAAAAGAAAACGAGATTGAACGAATCATGGAAAAGAATAAAGATAAGATGAATGAAATTTTCCCAGCTTATATGCGTATTGTAAAGATAGAAATTTTTCCTGAAGAATTTGAGAAAACACCAAAAAGAAGCATTAAAAGATTCCTTTATTCATAAGTGGATGAAAAATGAAAATATTTCTAATTATCCTTTTGGTAATTGTAGTTTTAGAGGGTTTTCTCGTAAATATTTCTGGGAAGTATAACGATGGTAATATTTCTTGGAGGTCGAGTAAAACAAGAACAGATACAGGAGATGGATCGTGCGAGATTATGTATGTTAAAAGCGTTAAACTTGATACAAATATTTACAGGTAGAATATGAATATCGTTTACCCTGATTATAAGAATTCCATCGTAAATTTGGTTTCTTCTATTTTAGAAATTTATGACGTTAAAACTAATCATCCACCTTTAAAACAGCTTGATACAAAGCTTCTAAAGAAGCAAAAGAATATTATCTTTTTTGTACTTGATGGTTTTGGAATTAATTTATTGAACAAATTTGCTTCTTCTACCAAATTCCTGAATAAGAACTTCATCTCACCTATTACTTCTGTATTTCCATCAACAACAAGTGCAGCAATAACAAGCTTGATAAGTGGGAAAACTCCTTGGGAACATGGAGCAGTTGGGTGGACACTATACTTTAAAGAATTTGCAAAAAATATTGATTATCTACCAAATTGGGATTCAATTACAGGCAAAACTCAAGATGCAAGCAAATACAATGTTATAGATTACGTCGGTGCTGATAACATTTTTAGCAAGATAACTGAAACGAATAAAGATGTGAAGCAGTATTATTTTACTCATGAAGAATTAAGTGAGAGTCCGAATGTTATAAGAAATTCTGGTTCTGCGCAAATTATCCCATATTCTAACAGGAAGCATCTTTTTAAATCATTGCATAAATTGATATCAAAGCCAGATTCTCAAAAAAAGCTAATCTTCATCTATTCTTCATCTCCAGATAAAATTGAACATAATAATGGTGTATATGCAGAAAAAGTAGAAACGTTCCTTAAAGAAACAGATTCTGCTTTAGAAACACTGAGTTCACAATTGTACGGAACAGATACTTCCATTCTTATTACAGCAGATCATGGTCTGATTGATGTGAATAAGTA
>JAVCCD010000327.1 GCA_030765665.1 Candidatus Tenebribacter mawsonii
GGCGGTATTCTAGAACTGATATGAAAGGGAATAAATATGTTCAGTTAAAATCTCAAAGTAGAATTGATTTGCGTGAAACGGTTTATGATTTTCCACGTCAGAACGTGATAACCAGTGATAATGTTTCTATTGAGATAGATGCACTTTTATATTTTCAGGTAACCGATCCCAAAAAAGCAACTTACGAAATTAATAATCTTCCTAATGCAATAGAAAAACTTACACAAACAACACTTCGTAACGTTATTGGTGAATTAGAACTTGATAAAACTCTTACTTCCAGAGATACAATTAATAGTAAACTACGTTTAATTCTGGACGAGGCTACAGATAAATGGGGTGTGAAGGTAAACCGTGTGGAGCTTCAGGATATAAATCCTCCTCAGGAAATTAAAATGGCAATGGAAAAGCAGATGCGTGCAGAACGTGATCGTCGTGCAAAGATCCTCACTGCTGAAGGTGAAAAACGTTCGCAAATATTAATTGCAGAGGGCGAAAGAGAAGCTAATATTGCCCGCGCAGAAGGTGAGGCAAGAGCTAAATTCCTAGTTGCAGAAGCAGAAGCAAAAGCAATTGGTAAAATCTCTTCAGCAGTAGAAAAAACAGGAACCGATCCTGCTCAATATCTTTTAGCTGTAAAATATATTAAGGCATTCAGCAAGATAGTGCAGAATAATGACAAAACAGTGGTTGTTCCATATGAAGCATCTGCTATGCTGGGTTCTGTGAAATCTTTGGAGAAAATATTTAAAAGCTGATTATAAAAACACTTAGTTTATAAGTTTGACAGAATATAGGGGATAAGGCGACTTGTTCCCTATATTGTTTATTATTAACAGGGAGATAGATATGTCAGAAATTTATGCAATTTACGGAAGAGAAATTTTAGATTCAAGAGGAAATCCTACTGTTGAGGTAGATGTATATCTTGAGAGTGGAATTGTGGGAAGAGCTGCTGTTCCTAGTGGTGCATCAACTGGAGAACACGAAGCAGTTGAACTAAGAGATGGTGACACAAATCGCTATCTTGGAAAAGGCGTTTTAAAAGCAGTTGAAAATGTAAATCAGGTTATAGCTCCAAAACTAATTGGAATAGAAGCATCACATCAAGCCGAGATAGATAATACCATGTTGGCACTTGATGGAACACCAAACAAACAGAAACTAGGTGCAAATGCAATTCTTGGTGTTTCTTTAGCTTGTGCCAGAGCAGCAGCAGAAGAGCAGGGAATGCCATTATATCGCTATATCGGTGGATCTAATGCAAAATTACTTCCTGTTCCAATGTCAAACATCCTCAATGGTGGGCAGCACGCCGATAACACAGTTGACCTGCAAGAGTTCATGATTATGCCGCTTGGTGCTAAAACATTTAGAGAAGCTTTGCAAATGAATGCAGAAGTGTTTCACACATTAAAAAAATATTTGCAAAAACAAGGTTATGCTACCGGTGTTGGTGACGAAGGGGGATTTGCTCCTAACTTGAAATCTAATGAAGAAGCTCTGCAAATAATTGTGAAAGCTATTGAGCTTGCCGGTTACCGCCCGGGAGAAGATATTTACATTGCTCTCGATCCTGCAGCAAGTGAATTTTATAAAAATGGAAAATATCACCTCACTGCCGAAAACGTTTCTCTAACATCCGAAGAAATGGTAGATTATTATGCAAAACTCGTAGATAAATATCCAATTATCTCTATCGAAGATGGTCTTGCAGAAGATGATTGGGAAGGTTTTAAATTAATGAATAAAAAATTGGGTGACAAGATCCAAATAATGGGTGATGACCTTTTTGTTACAAATGTAGAAAGGTTACAAACGGGTATTGATGAAAATGCTGCAAATTCTATTCTGATCAAACTCAACCAAATTGGAACATTAACAGAAACTCTTGATACTATTGAACTGGCGAAAACAAATAATTATACTACAGTGATCTCACACAGAAGTGGCGAAACATCTGATACAGTTATTGCTGATCTGGCAGTTGCTGTAAATGCAGGACAAATAAAAACAGGATCGATCTGCAGGAGTGAGAGGATTGCAAAGTATAATCAGCTCTTGCGCATCGAAGAAGAACTAGGTGAATCTGCAAGATTCATTGGAAAGGACGTCTTCTATAATTTGAAATAAAGAAATTCTGGATATATAGTAGCTCAATCTGCCAGATCGAGAATAGAAGCTGGATATATAGTAGCTCGATCTGCCAGATCGAGAATAGAAGCTGGATATATAGTAGCTCGATCTGCCAGATCGAGAATAGAAGCTGGATATATAGTAGCTGAATCTGCCAGATCGAGAATAGAAGCGACCAAGCTGGTCGCTTTACTTAGGAGAAAACATGAAAAAGTTTTTGGTTCCAATATTACTGATAATCATTATTGTGGGTTGCTCTACAGAAGGTGATATTAAATTGATCAATCGCACAAACCACCGTCTATTTTTCACAATAAAAGGAAACGACTATATTTTAGAAGGATCCGAAACTTCCGACCCGAACGGAATAGTTAGTGTGGATACTGGAAAGAAATTTCTATTTTATAGCGAAGATATGGTTGAAGTTGATTTGCATTTGGAAGGAGAAACCTTCATGATGCAGGACGCAACTATTGGTGGGCAACCTATCGGATTGTATTTTACCGAAACAACCCTGCAGGTTAAACCCTCAGAAACACTTAAAATATATTGTGATCCAACCCATGCTGGAGTTAAACTTGTAAATAATTCTACTGAAGAAGTTACAGGCCTAGCTTATCATACTGCAACTTCTAATACACTTATTTCACTTATAGATTCACCGATTGCAACAGGTGATTCTGCCTGGAGCAGATTGAAAGCCACTTCTGATTACGATTCTATCTCCTATTCATTTGTTATTGAATTTACTAATGGTGATATTGATAGCAGCTATGTGAATATTGATGATCTTACAGTTGATGAACAACTCAGGATAGAACTATAATAAATCGCATCTTGGAATTTTCAGGATCAACCTTACATAAAATTATCTCACTTTCCAAAGCAACAAATTCAATAAAATATGTTAAATATAATAAATACTTTGACATAAGTAATTTTATTTCCAAATTTTGTTTTCAGTATATGCTTTTTCGAAGAGATGCTATAGAAAAATTGACACAGTTTGTTATACGGTACCAGAACATACTAAAATGTAGTAATTAAGAATATCTTTTAAGATAAATTTACATTGGTTAGGGGTATTTATTATGAACCGTAATAGATCACTAGAATGGAATTATGTATTTAATTCAATAAAAGATCCTGTAATCTTAATAGGTCCAAACGGAATAATAAAAAATTGTAATACTGCGTTTCTAAAATTGGTTGATAAATCTGAAACTCAAGTATTCGGTTACGACTGCTCCAAAATTGTTCATGGAAAAACTAGCAGAGTGAAAAATTGTCCATTTTTTAGGTCAAAGAAATCAAAAAAGAGAGAGTCTTTCACATTTGAGAAAGATGGCAAATGGTTTAACGTAGATGTAGATCCAGTCTTAGATGATGGCAATAAAATTTTAGGATTTGTGCATATTATGTCCGATATAACAGAGCATATGAAAGCAGATATATCTCTACAGGAGTCTGAAGAAAAATTTAGAACTCTGGCGGAAAACATAAATGTTGGCATTTATAGAAATACAGTCGGCACAAAAGGAAAATTTATTGAAGCTAACCCTGCAATAGTAAGAATGTTTGGTTTTAAAAATAAAAAAGAATTCTTAGCTTATAATGTTTCCGAACTCTATCTTCATCCGAAAGAAAGAAATAAATTTAATAAAGAAATGCTTAAAAAGGGGTTTGTTAAAAATGAAGAATTACAGTTAAAAAAAGCAGATGGAACAACATTCTTGGGCTCCATATCTGCTGAGGCCATAAAAGATAAAAATGGTAATGTTAAATTCTATGATGGAATTATTGAAGATATTACTGAACGTAAGAAAGCAGAGACAACATTGCTGGAAAGTGAGAATAATTTGCGAACGCTTTTTAGGGCTATGACTGATATTGTAATTGAAATTGATTATGACGGTAGATATATCAGTATTGCTCCAACATCACCGAAACTTTTATATAAACCCTATGCTGACATTATAGGGAAAAAACTTCATGAAATATTTCCAAAACAGAAAGCTGATATGTTCCTTGAATCTTTTCGTAAGTGTTTGAAAGAAAATAAGACTATTACAATAGAATATTCTCTGATCATAAATAATAAAACAATTTGGGTTGAAGGCAGGATAACTCCAAAAACCAAGAATAGTGTTCTTTTGATTGCCCATGATATGACTGAGCGTAAGCATGCAACAGTGGCATTGCGGGAAAGTGAGAAGCGATATAGAGATTTATTTAAAAAATCAATAGATGCAATATTAATTATCAAAAATGGTAAATTTGTGGATTGTAATCAATCCACTATCAATATGCTTCGGTATAAAAATAAAGAAGAGTTTTTAAATACGCACCCTTCGGAATTATCACCGGAAAAACAACCTGACGGAAAAATGTCATATTCAAAAGCGAACGAAATGATGGAAACAGCTTTCAAAAATGGCAGTCACCGTTTCGAATGGGATCATAAGAGATCTAATGGAGAAGTATTTCCCGTGGAGGTGTTATTAACCTCGATTCCATCCGATAATAAAAATCAAATTCTACATACCGTCTGGCGTGACATTACAGATCGAAAGAAGGCAGAAAAAGCACTTATAAAAGAAAAAGATTATTACCATTCCTTTGTCACATCTTTGAGTGATTGGGTATGGGAAATGGATATGAATGGAATTCATACTTACTCAAATCCTGCAGTTGAAACAATTTTAGGATATAAGATAAAAGATGTTGTTGGTCACCACATCAAAGAATTATGGGGAATTAGAGAGACAACACTAAAATCCTTGAAAATATTTAATGATGCATTATCTGCCGGTAAGGGCTGGAAAAATGTTTCGGGCAGGTTTAAACATAAAAATGGTTCAACAATTATAACAGAAAGTACAGCAACCCCAATCTACGACTCAGAGAATAAATTGATCGGATATAGAGGCATTGACCATAACATTACCGATCGTAAGAAGGCTGAAGAAGCACTATTGACGCAGAATTTAAAGTATTACACACTGCTTTTGAATTTAGAGGGAATGGTCTATAATTGTGAAAATGATAAGAACTGGACAATGAAATTTGTTAGCGCCGGTTGTTTGAAACTTACAGGATATAAACCTGAAGAGTTAATAGAGAACAAAAAAATATCTTTTAATGATCTAATCTTGCCTAAATACCAGGATAGTTTATGGGAGCTATGGCAGAAAAAATTAAAAAGCCATGAGCCTGTAGAGATTGAATACGAGATTAAAACAGCTTCGGGAGAAATTAATTGGGTTTTGGAAAGAGGTCGCGGTATCTATAATGAGAATGGTCAATTGACTCATTTGGAAGGATTGATTACAGACATCACTGATCGCAAGAAGACAGAAATTACATTACAAGAAAGCGAAAAAAGATTTAAATATCTCTTTGATCAATCTCCCGTTTCTATCTGGGAAGAGGATTTTTCGAAAGTACATAAGTATTTAAACTCATTAAAGAAAAAGGGAATAGAAAATTTTAAAGAGTATTTCGAAAACCATCTTGATGAAGTTAAAAAATGCTCTGAGATGGTTCATGTTTTAGATATAAACGAAATGACAATCAAGCTTTTCAATGCAAAAAATAAAAAAGAACTGATCACAAATTTAAATACTATCTTCACAAAAGAGTCGCTGGCATCATTTATTGAACAATTGATTGCAATTATAAAAAATGAAACTCGTTTCAAGGGTGAATGTATAAACAGAACAATTGACGGAAAATTAATAAATGTGTCTCTTGAATTTAATGTAGTTCCAGGCTATGAAAAAGATTATTCCAGAGTGCTGATTTCTCTCATAGACATTACAGAGAAAAAGAAAGCAGAGGAAGATCTGAGAAATGACCGTGAACGGCTGAAAATGTTAAATAAGATCATCCAGCATGATATTTCCAATGACTTTATAGTAATTCAAAGTGCCATTAATATTTTCCGAAGAAGTTCCGATGTAGGCATGATAGATGAAATTGAAAAAAGAGTCGTTAAGAGCCTCAAGACAATTGATAGTTATAGAAAATATGAATCTTTTATAGATTCAAATCAAGATCTGGATGAAATAGAAATAGCTGAATTATTTGAAGATCTCATTGTTGAATTTACTAGTATCAAATTCAATATTGAGGGAAAGTGTAAGGTATTTGCAGATGAAGCCCTAAGTTCAATATTCACAAACCTCATAATCAATTCCATAAAGCATGGTAACGCTAGCCAAATTGACATTAAAATATCTTCCCATGAGAATATGTGTAAAATAATGTTTATGGATAATGGCATGGGAATTCCTGACAAAATTAAATTTAAAATATTCCAGGAAGGATTTTTTTATGGTAAGTCTGGCAACACTGGAATTGGACTTCACATCGTAAAGAAAACTGTGGAAAGGTATGGTGGTTATATTTACGCTGAAGATAATAAACCTAAGGGCACAGTTTTTGTGATAAGTTTGCGACAAGCTTTGTAATATTCCTTTAGGAAATGGAACACAATCTGAATTCTCATTCTTCTTTCAGGTTAGAAACAATTTTTAGTCCCTGTTCTTGAAGAAATTTATCAATTAATTCCTCTGGATAAAATCCCACATGGCGATGGATTTCCACACCGTTTTCGTCTAAAAATACTTGAGTTGGTATCATTTTGATCCTATATTTTTTCGCCATTTCCTTTTCTTCTTTTAGATCATAAAAAATAACTTCGATCTGATTACCATATTTTTCTCTTACAGATTCCAATACTTTTTCCATCTGCTTGCATGGTATGCACGTAGTAGAACCTAGTTCTAAAAAAGTGATCTTTGGTTGAGTTACAGTTGAATCTTGAGCGGTTTCTTCTGCGAAACAATAAAGTGAAATTGCTAACAAAATGATGAGCAATATTGTTTTCATTTTCATTTTCATTACCTACGATATCAACTTAATTATATCTTTTGGACTTATTACCTTTCCAACAGAAACAACTTTTTCATCAATAACCAGCCCAGGTGTCATCATCACACCATAATCAATTATTGCATTAATATCTTCTACTTTCTCCAGAGTAGCATCAGTTTGCGACTCTTTAAGTGCCATTTCTACATTCGAATATAATTTTTTGCATTTTGCACAACCACTTCCCAAAATTTTAATCTTCATTTTTACTCTCCTTCTATTTCCTTATTAAGTCCCCTTTCGTAAGGGGGATTAAAGGGGGTTCCTTAAACTCTATTGTTATTCTGCAAAACCCATCTGTCCACGCTTCGCCGGACATCTCCCCTTACAAAGCGGATCTCGAAAAGACACAAATATTTGTGAATAATTATCCACCCTACACATCTATAACGCTTTCCAAAAAGTAACAACAGCACCAATAGAAATTAATATTCCGCATACTTTTCTCAAGGCTTGTGTTCCTTTTGATGCTACATTCCAAGACAAATATTTTTTTACAACTTCTGTAAAAGTTCCGGCTAATATCAGTACACCGCAATGCCCGATAATAAAGGCTATAACCAAACCTAAACTAAACCACAATTGAGCTGAAATTGAAGACATCACAATTCCTAAAATTGGTGCCATGAAAGCCAGAGCACATGGTCCTAGAGCTAACCCGAAAACCAAGCCCAAAATAAAACCACTAAGGTATGGTCTGTTTTTTACTCTGTGATCTTTACCGGAGCCAAGATCAGGCATAGGAATTACTCCTAAAAAATATAATCCAACCAATAAGAGTAACAAGCTTACTACGATTTGCAAAACGGTATCAAAGCTTCCTAATAATAACCCTGCAAATGATGCTATCACACCAGCAATAAGCAGAGTTATTAGAATTCCTACAGAAAAATTGAGTGAGATAAATAATGCTTTTCTGGTAGAAATATCTTTTTGTTCATTTATGAAAGCAATTACTATAGGTATGCTGGCTAGGTGGCATGGACTAATCAGGATGCTGAGGATTCCCCACAAAAAACTTGCTCCGATAGCCACAAAAGGATTACCATAAAGTGCCATGGTTAGTCGTTCAAACAGTTCTAACATTTCTCTTTTTTCCTTCCTGTCCCCATTTGTAAGAGGGAACAAAAGCTGGTTTTCTAAAATCAGTTTTACATATAATAATTTCTAAATTCATCTTATAAAACCACTCTTAATCTCCCCTTTCAAGGGGAGCAATTTGGAATTCAAATTTCTAAGTAATCGCGCCAAAGATTACACCTGTGATAGTAGCCATAACAACAACCAGTGATACAAAAACCACAGTTTTTTTTGTTCCCATTACACTACGTATTACCAGCATATTTGGAAGAGATAAAGCCGGACCAGCCAAAAGTAATGCCA
>JAVCCD010000282.1 GCA_030765665.1 Candidatus Tenebribacter mawsonii
ACTTTGCGAAACTTCTTACGAAGAACGATCTTTAAATACCTTTATCGTAAAACTTTGCGAAACTTCTTACGAAGAACGATCTTTAAATACCTTTATCGTAAAACTTTGCGAAACTTCTTACGAAGAAAATTCATGGGAGATAAATTTCGCAAAGTTATTTATTCTATTATCGTATCTTCTTGAATAAATTTTTCTGGAATTTGTTTTTTTGCTTTAGCTCCCAGAGCTTCAATTCGTTTAGCACGGGAAACAAGATTACCAGAACCAGTTGAGAGTTTCTTAACAGCATCATCATAAACACCTTGAGTGCGTTTAAGATTCACATCAATTTTTTCCAGATCTTCAATAAATCCATTGAATTTATCTAAAAGAGCTCCACCTTGTCTGGCAATTTCAAGTGCATTTTTTGTTTGATTTTCCTGACGCCAAATAAAGGCTATTGTGCGTAATGTAGCCAGTAATGTACTTGGACTCACAATTACAATTTGTTTGTTGTAAGCATATTGATAGATTGCATTATCACTTTGCATAATAACTGCAAACACACCTTCGATTGGAATAAACATCATTACAAAGTCTGGTGAATTCAATCCCTTTAAATCTTGATAATGTTTTTTGTGTAAACCATCAATATGAGTTTTTACAGAAGTATTCAATGCTTTAAGATAACCTTCTCTTTGTTCTTCAGTTTCAGACGAAATCATTCGTTCATAATGAACTAACGAAACTTTTGAATCGACAATTACATGTTTGTTTTCTGGTAATTTTATAACAAAATCTGGTTTTGAAGTTGAACCCTCATCATTTTTTAAACCCATACCTCTTGCCTGAGTTTCATATTCAATTCCTTTTCTCAAGCCAGATTCTTCCAAAATTCTTTCCAGGATCACTTCTCCCCAATTGCCTTGAATTTTCACATCACCCTTTAATGCTTTTGTTAAATTATTTGCATCATCACTCATTTTTTTATTTAGATCTTTCAATCCTTTTATCTGTTCAATAAGTGAAGCATTGCTTAATCTATTCTTCTCATCAGTATGTTCTACTTTTTGTTCAAAATCTTTGATCTTGTCTTTGAGTGGATTAAGAAGTTCATCTAAATTAATTTTATTTTGTTCGGTAAATTTTTTAGTTTTCTCTTCCAGTATTTCATTTGCCAGATTTTTAAAAGCATCTGTGAATTTTGCTTGCAGCTCTTCTAATTCTTTTTTCTGATCATTCAATTTTTCTTGTAAGTTTAAGTTAATTGTATCTAATCGGGAAACCTCAGAAAGGGAAATTGTATTCTTTTCTCTTTCAGCTTTTAATTCAGCTTCTGTTTTCTGGAATTCACTTTTCAGCATCTCTAATTTAGCATCTTGTTTGCCTTTTTTTGCAAAAAACAGCAATCCTATAATTACACCACCAATTAAAATTCCTGCAAATAAATAAAGCAGTTCCATATTTCCTCTCAATTAAATATTGTCAGCGAGTTTTATTTTAGCTTTCAATTCTTCTTCTTCCAATACTTCCATTTCTGCTAAAGCTTTATTAAGTAATACAACTCGCTCTCGATATGGAATAAATGCACTTTTAAACCCATTAATTATTATATTCTTTATGTCCGTGTAATCCAAACCTAGCTCTTTGATCGCAATCATATATTCGTCGGTAAGAGTTGTATCGGAAACCAAACGATTATCTGTATTAATAGTAACACGCAGTCCGTAATCAAGATAAAAATTTAGCGGATGCTTCTTAAGACTGGGGACCGATTTTGTGTGCATATTACTTTTTAAACATATTTCCAATGGAATCCGATGGTCATTTACATAGTTCAATAAATCACCATCTTCGATCAGCCTGGTTCCATGTCCAATACGATGAGTACCGCAATAATGCAAGGCTTCGTGAATACTTTTGGGACCATAAGCTTCACCTGCATGAATTGTGATATTAATATTATTGTTCAAGGCAAGATAGAAAGCTTCCATATGATCTTTAGCCGGATAATTATATTCTGCACCGGCAAGATCAAACCCGATTACACCTTTATTTTTGTAGGCAACAGCCAGCTTTGCTAATCTTAATGATTTATCAGGATCCATATTACGAATTCCGCAAATAATAACTCCGGTTCTGATATCATATTTTTTCTCTGCTTCCCGAAGACCTTTGAGTACAGCATCCGAGATCACTGTTAGTTTAAGTCCTTTTTGAGTGTGTAAAATAGGTGAATACCGTACTTCTAAATATCTGATATTCTCTTTTGCAGCATCTTCAGCTAGTTCAAAGGCAGTTCTTATCAAAGCTTCTTCGGTTTGCATCACGCTTAGAGTTATATCAAATGCTTTCAAATATTCATCTAAACTCTTGCAATTCTCATCACAGCAGACTATTTTTTTCAATTCTTCTTCTGTGTCTGCCGGTAGATTAACTTTCTGTTTTTTGGCTAGTTCAAATATCGTGGAAATTCTAATTGAGCCATCCAAATGAACATGCAAATCTGTTTTTGGTAATTTCTCAATAAATTCTCTTTTCAGTTTCATATAATACTCCAATTTAATTAACAAGTATGTTAGGAAAATACTAACTTACTGGTTATATCGTTAATTTAATTTATTAAACAATATTTCACTTCTCAAATCAAACTTCTCAAATCACATATCTGAATTCCTCTTCCCCTTCATTGATATACGATTTACGATTGGAGAACGGAGATTTAAGATCGATAAATTTTTCACTTCTCAAATCAAACTTCTCAAATCACATATCTGAA
>JAVCCD010000235.1 GCA_030765665.1 Candidatus Tenebribacter mawsonii
AAATCTATAATCTGATGGTGGATGTTTTCACAAAACTCGGTGTTCCAAATGATGAAGCAATAATTTGTGCAGATGTGCTGATCGAAAGTGATTTGAGTGGTATTGAATCACACGGAGTGGGTCGTTTAAAAATGTATTACGACCGTATAAAAGCAGGAATCCAATTTGCAAACACAAAGATTGATGTGATAAAAGATTTTGCTGCAATTGCAGTTTGGGATGGAAATCATGGTATGGGACAAGTGATCTCTAAACTGGCAATGCAAAGTGCCATAGATAAAGCAAAAGAATTTGGAATTGGCTGCGTAACTGTTCGCAATTCAACTCATTATGGAATCTGTGGTTATTATGCAAAAATGGCATGTGAGCAAAATATGATTGGAATTACAATGACAAATGCACGTCCTTCTATTGCTCCACTATTTGGTGTAAGCCCAATGTTAGGAACAAACCCAATTTGTTTTGGTGCACCATCTGATAAAGAATACGATTTTATTTATGATGCGGCAACTTCCATTTCTCAACGTGGGAAAGTTGAACTCTATAATCGTGCAGGTAAAACAACACCAGAAGGTTGGGCAATTGATGAGGAAGGCAAAACTTACACGGATACAAATCAACTACTTATCGATCTGATAGACGGGAATGCATCAATGATAGGGTTAGGTGGAATGGAAGAAGAAACTGGGGGACATAAAGGCTACAGTCTTGCTGTTATGGTTGAGATCCTCTCAGCTGCTTTGCAAGCTGGCAGTTTTATGCATCAACTTAATGGTTGGCAAGATGGCACAAGAGTTCCCTATAAACTTGGTCATATTTTTATTGCGATGGACATTGAAAAATTTACTAATATTACCGATTTTAAACACATTACGGGTGAAATAATGACTCAACTGCAGAGCTCAAAGAAACGCCCAGATAAAAACCGAATCTGGGTTGCTGGGGAAAAAGAGTATTACAATGAACTTGAGATAAAAAAGAATGGAATTCCCATTAATACAGGTTTACAGAAAAATTTAGTAACAATGATAAAAGAACTTAATTTAGACAATTATAATAATTTATTTTAACCATTATTATGACTTGACAGAACAATATCATTTAAAATTAAGTTTGCAACAATTGATTGACACTGGATTTTTGGAGGATAGATGTTTTTGAAGTATTTAACCGGACTTTTTTTTAACGATATTGCTATAGATCTTGGAACTGCAAATACACTGGTTTACAAAAAGGGTATCGGCATTGTTATCGATGAGCCTTCCGTAGTAGCCATTTCAAGAGATAATAAAAAGATTATCGCTATTGGTGAAGATGCTAAAAATATGTTGGGTAAAAACCCGGAAGAAGTGAATATTATCAAACCACTAAAAGATGGTGTGATTGCGGATTTTCAGGTAACAGAATTGATGTTAAGAAATTTAATCCTTCGTGCACAAAAAAAACGTCTACTTATAAAACCTCGTGTTATAGTTTGCGTTCCTTCAGGAATAACAGAAGTTGAAAAAAGAGCTGTTAGAGATAGCGCTCTTCATGCTGGTGCTCGTGAAGTACATCTAGTATCAGAGCCAATCGCTGCTGCAATTGGTGCTGATCTTCCAATACAAAAGCCTCAAGGTAACCTCATCATGGATATCGGTGGCGGAACTACCGAAATTGCCATTATTTCACTTTCTCATATTGTTGTTCATTCGTCTATAAGAGTGGGTGGCGACAAAATGGATGAATCAATTGTAACATATCTCAGAAAAAGAAATAATATCCTTGTTGGAATCCAAACTGCTGAAAAGATTAAAAAAGAGATAGGTTCTGCATACCCGCTTGAAAGCGAACTAAAAATGGAAGTACGTGGACGAGATATTATTACCGGTTATCCAATTACAGTTGAAGTAACTTCCGAGGAAATTCGAGAAGCACTTTCTGAAACTGTACAGTCCATGATAGATGCGGTGAAATGCCTTTTTGAGAAAACAGCACCGGAACTTGCTGCCGATATCGCAGAACGTGGATTGATCCTTACCGGTGGAGGAGCGAATCTAAAGGGAATTGATAAAAAGATTCAGGAGACAGTTGATCTACCTGTTCATGTTATGTCAGAAGCTCTTACTTGCGTTCTTAAGGGATGTGGTCGTGTGCTTGATAACATGGAAGAATACAGGGACGTTCTGATTAAAAAAATAGAAGATTAATACCGTGAAGAGAGAGTTTCATTTTTTAATCTATCTGATTCTGGCGATTCTTCTATTTATCGGCAACAATGAAAACAGATTACTCAAAGCTCAATTCTTAAGTGAAACAATATATTTTCCTTTAATTAACTCCATTCAAAAATTTAATTCCTTATTTGATTTGAAAGAAAAAAATCAACAACTTTCTGAAAAATTATCGGAGTACACCATCAGAATCACAGAATTGGAAAACAAATTATCGAAGATAGAGAATTACAGAATTGATTATAATACAGGAAGTTACAGTCATCTGCTGGCTGATATCGTAGGATTCAAAGGGGAATTCCAAGAGAGATGCCTAATTATAAACAAAGGGAAGAAAGATAAGATAAAATTGGATTACCCTGTGATTTCAAATGATGGTATTGTAGGAAAGATTATCTCAGTATCTCATAATTATTCTATTGTATTACCATTGGATAATTCAAGATTCGAATTAGGTATTATGTCAAAACGTAAACATCTACAAGGGATTATGAAATCGGATGTTTTTGGTAATTCATATATGACACTAATTAAACCCGGATCGGATATCAAGGTCGGCGATGTAATCATTACTTCTCAGATTTCTTCTGTCTTCCCAAAGGGATTTCCAGTTGGACAAATCACAAAACTTATTGGAAGTAAAACCGATATTTTTATGAGTGCAAAAATACAAACATTTATTAACCCTTCTGAGCTTGATCAGACGGTTATATTGCTTTATGAAAAGGATGAAAGCTATGAAGAAGAACTCAAAGATAATTAACATTCAAGGAGTTGAATATCTTCGGATCCCAATTAAAACAAAGATATTAACACCAGAAGATGATATCCTGAATATTGTAAAAGGATGTATCACAGGAGAAATTGAAGATAATGATATTATCAGCATAAGTGAGAGTCCGTTAGCTATAACACAGGGCAGAGCCATTCCTGTGAGTGAGCTGAAAATTGGTTGGCTTGCAAATTTTTTGTGGCGATTTGTATCTAATGTAGATTATGGAATTGGATTACGGGCACCAGAGAGTATGCAATGTGCTATAGATGAATGTGGTGCGCCAAGAATCCTTTTTGCCGCAATAGTAGGAGGAATCGGCAGATTTGTTGGTAGACGCGGAAAAGGGGATTTCTATCGTCTTGCAGGAATGCAGGCTGCTCTCATTGATGCAGCAACAACATCACCAGTTCCACCCTATGAAAACTGTGTAATAAAGGGTCCTAAAGACCCTGAAAAAGAAGCTCAAAAGATTAAAGATGAAACTGGATATGAATGCTGCGTTATGGATATAAATGACATTGGTGGATGCTGGATGATCGGTGGTAGTGATGGTATAAATAAAGAGTTTATGGAAAAAGTAATGAAGGATAATCCTCAAGGACAAGGTGATGAGCTAACTCCGATCTGCTTGATTAGAAAGGTATCATGAAAACAATCAAGTTAGCAATATTGGGAACAATAATACTTTACTTTCAATTAATTGTTGCTCCTCATTTTGCAATATACTCAATTATTCCACTTTTTTTTATTGGATATTTTGCCTTTATCAGCATTCGAGTAAAAGCAAAATATCTATTACCCCTTGCGTTTATTTTAGGTCTTGCATTGGATATTATGTATCCCCTCCTGCTTGGAGTAAACACAATTTCTTTCATCTTTATATCATTTTTTGTTAATAAATTCCACATGAATGTTAATAAACAAAGATTCTTGATTGTTAGTTTAAGTGTTTTATTTCTTAATTTTTTTCATTATTCAATTTTAATGATTTATCATATTATGGCAGCACAGCTAATTGATGGTTTCTTTCGTCTTTATCTTTTTTCTATTTTCTATAATACAATAATTTCAATAATCGTTGTTTATGCACTAACTCTTTCAGAAAAAATTAAAATAAATCTAAATGTATAAAAAAATTACAATATCAGATTACGCAGGTATTATAATCACATTTATCTTTCTAATTTTATTTATCTTTGTGTTTAAATTGCAAATTGTCGAAAATGAAAAATATAAGAATATTGCCGAAAAGAATGTTGTTAGAATTCAAACTATCTATCCCACGCGTGGAGAAATATTTGATCGCAAATACCGTCCTATAGTACTAAATAAACCATCATACAATCTGTATATTACCCCTGGAAAGATAGCAGATAAAAATATTGTCTCAACATTTGTTAGTAATAATTTTGATAAAAATATCGAAGAAATAAAAAAAATAATTCATGCAAATAGATATCGATCGTATCAAGATGTTTTGCTCATCCAAAATGTAGAATATGAAAAAATGGTTAAGATCTCAGAGCAATTAAACTATTATCCATCACTCCTTTTCAAAGCAGAAAAAGTTAGAGAATATTATTTTAAGAATCATTTTACCGGTTATACCGGACGCATTACAGAAGAAGAATATAGCAACCGTAGAAAAGATGGGTATTCTATAAACAGCAATATTGGCAAAACTGGTTTAGAAAAATATTATGAAGATATTTTACACGGAGATAATGGACAACAAGTACTTCAAGTAGATGCAACCGG
>JAVCCD010000183.1 GCA_030765665.1 Candidatus Tenebribacter mawsonii
CAAACGATGATGAAAAAAATGGTTTTGAGCGTATTCGAATTACCTATCGAAGATATTGATACAAATTTTGAAAAATATATTAAAGTAAACAATATTGACGAGTTGATGTACTACGAAGCTGTTACTGATTCCATATCATTGGGTTATTGTTTTCCGATTTCAGGTAGTGGCTTATGGGGAACAATTCAAGCTTTATTGTCCGTCACACCAGATTTTTCTGAGATTATTAATATTGAAATTGTAGATCAAAATGAGACTCCCGGTCTTGGCGGTAGAATCACCGAAAAGTGGTTTAGGAAACAATTCCAAGGCAAAACATTGCTGATAGATAATGTTCCACAATTGTTTTCTATGATACCCGAAAATGAAAAAACAAAGAGCAATGAGATATGCCAGATTACAGGTGCTACAGCTTCCAGCAAAGCAGTAGTTGATATGATCTATAAAAATGTACTTAAATACAGTCCCAAATTAAGAGCAGATTTATGAAAAAGAAAGAAATATTTATAACCAGTGCTTTTACAGAAAATTCGGTATGGCGACAAATTCTTGGTATTTGTTCGGCGCTTGCTGTTACAAACTTGATGATGAACAGTCTGGTTATGGGACTAGGAGTTATTTTCACACTTGCACTTTCCGGATTTACAATTTCGCTGATTAGAGATTACATTCCCAAACGTATACGCATGATGGTTCAAACCCTTATTATCGCTTCCTATGTTATTATAGTTGATCTTTTTCTAAGAGCAAATTATCCAGAGATTAGCAAGGCTTTGGGACCGTATGTAGGGTTGATTATAACAAATTGTATCATTATGGGAAGAGCAGAAGCTTTTGCTGGAAAAAATTCTCCCTTTGATTCAATGATCGATGGCATTGGTGCAGGAGTTGGTTACACTTTTGTTCTATTAGTAATAGCATTTGTTCGTGAAATTTTTGGTTTTGGGACGTTATTTGGTTTTCAGGTGATGGGAGATTGGTGGACAAAATGGTCGATTATGGTGATGGCACCAAGTGCATTTTTTATGTTGGCAATTCTTATCTGGATTATAAATACACCCAAAAAGCAGGTAGGTTAATATGGAATTGAATCCTTTAATTATTTTTATTGCAGCTATTTTTACAAGTAACATCCTTCTTACGAATTTCTTGGGAATGTGTTCTTTCCTATCGGTATCGAAAGAAGTGGAATCTTCACTTGGTCTTGGTATGGCAGTTGTTTTTGTTATGACTATAACTTCAGCTTTAAACTACGCAGTTTATCATTTTATTCTTGTTCCTTTAGATATAATTTACCTGCAATATATTATTTTTATTATTGTTATTGCTGCCTTTGTTCAGCTTACAGAAATGATTATCGAACGATTTTCACCAATTTTATATTATTCCCTGGGAATTTTTCTTCCTCTCATTACTGTGAATTGTGCGATTCTGGGTGTTTCATTGTTTATGGTTATCAGAAATTACACATTCCTGCAGTCAATTGCCTATGGAGCAGGAAGTGGATTAGGTTGGTTACTGGCAATTCTTGCTCTCGCTGGGATCAGACAAAAAGTTAAAGAAAAATATGTTCCTGCCGGACTGGCTGGTGCGGGACTTAGTTTGATAATTACTGGAATAATGGCTCTTGCCTTTGTCGGATTCTCTGGAATTGTTGTGATTCAATAATAGGTTTTTTAAATGATAATTGCTATAATAAATACTGTTCTAATCGTATCCTGTATTTCCGGTTTTTTGGCTTTGCTACTAGTAATTGCAGATTACTTTTTTGCCAACTACGGTGACTGTAAGATCAACATTAATAAGAAAAAAGAGATAACGGTAACAGGAGGAGATTCATTACTTTCAACTTTGAATGAACAGAAAATTTTCCTACCTTCAGCTTGTGGAGGTCGGGGAAGCTGTGGATTTTGCAAATGTAAAGTTGAATCCGGAGGAGGTCCACTTCTTCCTACAGAGAAACCATTTTTGACAGCAGACGAAATCAGCAAAAACGTTAGACTCTCTTGTCAGATCAAAATTAAAGAAGATATCAATATTCAAATCCCAGAAGATATATTTAACATAAAAAAATTCCGAGCAAAAGTTACCTCTATTAAAGAAATGACCTATGACATTAAAGAGATAAAATTACAATTAATCGAGCCAACAGAGATCAATTTTAAAGCAGGTCAATATGCTCAACTGGTATCACCTCGATATGCCAAAGTTAGGCAATCTGTGAACAGAGCTTACTCAATTTCCAGTAGTTCGGATGACAAAGATTATATTGAACTGATTATTCGTAAAGTACCAGAGGGGATCTGCACTACATGGGTTCACGATCATTTAAAAGAAGGGGATGAAGTAGATTTCACAGGTCCGTTCGGAGATTTTTTTATACGCGAGACAGAAGCTGATATGATTTTTGTGGCTGGAGGAAGTGGAAAAGCACCAGTAAAATCTATGTTGGAATTCTTGGAAAAGCGGAACAGCACTAGGCGAATGGGCTATTTCTTTGGAGCGCGTCAGCGAAATGAACTATATCTAACTGAACATTTTGAAGAATTAGAAAAGAAAATCCAGAATTTTACTTATTACCCAATTCTTTCTCAACCCACAGAATCTTGTGAATGGGATGGTAGATGCGGGTATGTGATGCCTTTTTTTGATGAATTTATAAAAGATGTAAACAATACAGAAGCGTATCTTTGTGGAAGCCCTGGCATGATTGCTGTAGTTGTGAAGGACTTAACCAAACGGGGAATTCCAGAAGAGAAAATATATTTTGATAGTTTTGCTTAAATATATTAGTTTCAATGTTATATTAAAGAGGAGAGAAAATGAAAGAAACTCCCCAAGATAAAAAAATAATGAAAAATTTGATGCCTGGACAGATGAGTATTGAAGGCTTTGTTGGTAAAGATGCCCGTCATTTCAATCAAATTATTTATTCTGACCGGGTTAAACTTGATAATTTAGACCTTACAACTAAAATGATAGCTGATAGGCTCCAGTATTTTACTGATGCAGCTTTTGAAAGTTATGATGGATCGATTATTATAGATGCAAAATATGAAGTTGATTATGAATCTTTTCGAGGAAAATTGATCTGCCCCTTCAGCCATCTTGGAGTTTACAGGAAAGGTCTGATAAAACTGAAAAATCTGGATAATGGAATTGAACTAAGCTGGACGCCACTAAATATACACATGATCAAGGAGCATTGTTTCTTCGAAGGATTTGGTTCAATCCATCGACTCGAACCAAAGATTATTAAAGAGGCACTATTTTAGAAGAAGAATATACTTAATTTGATTTTGTGTATTTTGTGATTATGTTTAAAAAAAATTGTTATTGTATAAGTTATGGAAAAGTTTTGAATGTTTAATGATTTCAAATACTTCAGTATGAAAAAAGCTTACAATAATTAGTTCTAAAAAAAAATATTTATAAGGAGATATCATGACAAAAGAAAAATTTGATGAAGTGATCGATTTTGCGATTAATGGAGAAAAAGATGCTGTAGAATTCTACCATGAATTACAACAGAGAACAAAATTTGAAGCTAGAAAGGCTATGCTCAAAGAATTTGAAAACATGGAAAAATGTCATATTGTGATTTTGGAAAATGTTAGAGAAAGAGGATTAGAAAACATTACCGTAAAAGAAGTTACGAATCTTAATATTAGCGAATACATCGTAGATGTTAAACCATATGAAAATATGACATATCAGGATATCCTGATTATTGCAATGAAAAAAGAAGAACAAGCACAAAAACTTTATCTTAAAATGGCTAGCACTTTGCCAGGGACAGAACTTGAAACACTTTTTCTAAAGTTAGCATCAGAAGAAGCCGGTCATAAATTGCAATTTGAAACTCTTTATGATGAACATGTATTGAAAGAAAACTAATATTATATTTACGGAGGGATTATGGTAGATTTAAAAACCATGTATATGGGAATTGAATTAAAAAATCCAATTATTGTGGGTTCTTGTGGATTAACCAGCAATCTGGATTCGATAAAGCAATTAGTAGAAGCTGGGGCTTCTACCGTTGTATTAAAATCATTATTCGAAGAACAGATAATGATGGAAGTAAACAAAAATTTGGATGGTTATAATCCATTTCACGGTCATACTGAAATGTATGATTATCAAAAGTACTTTGAAAAACAACATCTTTTAGATAAATATTTACAGTTGATCAAAGATGCAAAGCAAGCTGTTGATGTCCCAATCATAGCTAGTATCAACTGCATGAGTTCTGCTGAATGGACAGAATTTGCAAAAAATATTGAACTTGCTGGTGCAGACGCACTTGAATTGAATATTTTCCTACTTCCATCTGATCCGAAGATGGAAGGTAAAGATAATGAGAAGGTTTATTTTGATATCATTAATAAAGTTACTTCAAGTGTCTCCATCCCAATCTCAATAAAGGTAAGTCATTATTTCGATAATTTGGCTAATACATTTCAGAGATTTTCTAAAACTGGAATTAAGGGAATGGTATTATTCAATAAATTTTATAATACTGATATTGATATTGATAAAGAAGAGCTGATTGATGGTAATTTCTTAAGCACAACTGACGATATGTCAAACTCTTTACGCTGGATTGGAATCATGAGCGATCTTGTGGATTGTGATCTATGTGCAACTACTGGAATTCATAGCGGAAAAGATGCCATCAAGTTTCTCTTGGCAGGAGCTTCGAGTGTACAGATGGTATCATCTATCTATGTAAATTCAGCCAAAGTCATAACAAAATCTTTAGATGAAATTCAGCATTGGATGGAGAAACACAATTATGAATCTATTAATGAATTCCAAGGTAAGTTGAGTAATTCATCCGAGATGAATAATGCACTTTATGAACGAGTTCAATTCATGAAATATGTGAGTACAAAAAAGAGTTAGTAAAACTAAAACTATTGAGATAATCAATAATTTCTTTTGTTTTGGTGTGATTATTAATAAAATGGAGGAGCTTTTATGCTATCTGATATTGAAATAGCCCAAAGTGCAGAGATGCTTAAAATTGCAGATATTGCTGCAAATATTGGACTATCTTCTGACGAAATTGAATTGTATGGAGATTACAAAGCAAAGATAAAATTTGAAGCAATTGAAAAACTGAAAGACCTACCTGAGGGTCAGCTAATATTAGTTTCTGCGATCACCCCAACTCCGGCAGGAGAAGGAAAGACAACCGTTTCAATTGGTTTGGCACAAGCGATGAATCAGTTGGGAATGAGTACAATTGCTGCTATAAGAGAACCATCATTGGGTCCAATATTTGGAATCAAAGGTGGTGCTGCAGGTGGCGGATATTCACAAGTACTTCCAATGGAAGATATTAATCTGCACTTCACAGGAGATATGCACGCTGTAACCTCAGCGAATAATAATTTAGCAGCCCTTATAGATAATTCAATTTATAACGGCAATCCGTTTAGTATAAATCCTAGAACTGTTACCTGGAAACGGGTTATGGATGTAAATGATCGTGCACTGAGGAATGTGGTTATTGGTTTGGGGGGTAAAACACAAGGTGTTCCGCGGGAAGATGGTTTTGATATAACACCCGCTTCCGAGATAATGGCAATTCTTTGCCTTTCAAATAATTTGGAAGAGCTTAAAACTAAAATCGGAAAAATTACTGTAGCTCAAACTTATGACAACAAACTCATAAAAGTAGCAGATATGGGATTTGAAGGAGCAATTACCTCTTTACTTAAAGACGCTCTTAAACCAAATTTAGTACAAACAATTGAGAATACACCAGCCTTTGTTCATGGAGGTCCTTTTGCTAATATAGCCCAGGGAACAAGTAGTATCATCGCAACAAAAGCTGCACTGAAGTTAGCTGACTATGTTGTTACAGAAGCTGGCTTTGGCTTTGATCTTGGAGCAGAAAAATTTTTCGATATTGTTTGCCCTTATGGTGAATTCTGTACATCAGCAGTAATTCTTGTAGCAACAGTTAGAGCTATAAAACATCATGGTGGAGTTAAAGTTAGAGACCTTTCAACTCCCAATGCTGAAGCTGTTAAAAAAGGACTTGCAAACCTTGATAAACATTTAGAAAATATTAGGAAATTTGGGATGAAATCGGTTGTTGCAATTAATAAATTTAGTACTGATACTGATGAAGAGTTGCAGCTGGTTAAAGAGTTCGCTAATAAAAACGGTTTTGATGTTGCGATTGTAGATTTCTGGGGAAAAGGTGGAAAAGGCGGTTTGGAACTAGCAGAGAAGGTAACACATTTGATAGAGAATCAAGTGTGTAATTTAAATCAACTTTATAACTGGAACTCACCAGTTGAAGAAAAAATACTTACTGTTGCACAGGAAATTTACGGAGCGGAAAAGATAGATTTTACTTCAGAAGCACAAAAAGATTTGAGACTGATAAAGAAGAATGGCTATGATAAACTACCAATTTGTATTGCTAAAACTCAAAAATCTCTTTCAGATAACCCTAAACTTTTGGGTAAACCAAAGGATTTTCTGGTTACCGTTCGTCGCATTCTGATAGCTTCAGGAGCTGGATTCTTAATTCCAATAACTGGTAATATTATGAGAATGCCGGGGCTTCCCAAAACTCCAGCTGCCTTACAAATTGATATTGATACAAAAGGTAATATCAAGGGAATCTTCTAAGTTAAAATTGTGAGTTGTTCTCAAAAAATGAAACAGGAATTTTTTTCCTTTATTTATATAACCACCAAAAGTTGCAATGTATGTAAGGTGCTTCAACCAAAATTAAGGGAACTGGCTATGAACTTCTCCGAATCTAAGTTCCACTTAGTAGAATTGGATGAACATAGTGAAGCAGCAGGATTCTTCATGGTTTTCACAGTCCCAACTTTTCTGGTTTACTCGGAAGGACAAGAACTTATTCGTACAGCACGTCACATTAATATTGATGAAATAAAAACAAAATTAAGTAGATATCATCAAATGATATTTACGGAAAAGGATATAAAATAAAATGAAACTAATTATAATAATCGCATTCATAGTTATTAGTACAATACCAACTTTTAGCCAGGAATACAAGATCATCGATACGAAAACTAAGGAAGAGATCGTACTTAAGGAAATGGCAGAAAGATTAGGTGATTACGATACGATCTTTTTTGGAGAATTTCATGGGAATAGAATTTTGCATTCATTAGAAATTGAGTTATTAAAGATGTTTCATCGCAATAATAAGAATCTAATAATTTCAATGGAAATGTTCGAGCGAGATGTTCAGTATGTTCTAGATAAATATCTAAGTGATGAAATCTCTGAAGAGGAATTTCTGACAAATTCACGCCCCTGGCCGAATTATGAAACAGATTATAAATCATTAATTGAATTTGCTAAAGATAACAAGCTAACTGTTGTTGCGGCAAATATCCCTCGTCGCTATGCAAATATGATTAGTAAACAGGGATTAAATGCACTTGATTCACTTTCTGCTGATGAGAAGGAATTTGTAGCAAAAAATCATATCGTATTTGGTGATGAGTATAAAACTCGCTTTATTCAGGTCATGAAAGCAAATATGGAACACAGTAGCAAAATGCCAAAACATATGAAGATGGATTTCGATTTGATCTATGCCGCTCAATGTATAAAAGACGATACAATGGCAGAATCAATCTTAAAATATCATCGCATTCCGCCTCGACGTAAAGTTATCCATTTTAATGGAGATTTTCATAGCAGAAAACACTTGGGAACTGCCCAAAAAATTCAGGTATTAGAACCAATGCTCAAAGTTGCTGTAATTGCTCCGCTGGAGTGTGCAGATGAATTCAATTGGAAAGATGAAGATTTGTTAGAAGGTGAATTTCTGATACTGCTGAAAGAAGATATCTCTGAGGAATAGAATTTTAATAAATAATAACCCCGTCTTCTTATCATAATGAATATCGTGATCAATAAGGCGATTCTTTTGATAACCTTTACCATAAATGAATTCAGCCCTTTCTAAAAAAAACAATTTGACATCAAAAGGTTTTAAATTATCTTTGTTAGTATTCACTAACTTGGTGAATGCAGGAGGTAATAAAAATGTTCAGCGAAAGACAGCAGCAAATTGTAGGAACAGCGATCAAGATTATTGCTAACAATGGAATTCAAAACCTTACAACAAAAAATATAGCAAAAGAAATCGGAATCTCTGAACCTGCGCTTTACAGACATTTCAATAGTAAATTGGAAATTTTAAAAGCTGTAATTTCTTATTTCCAAATTAAAATGCAACCTGCTTCGGAAAAACTTAAAAAAAACTCAAATGCTTTAAATAAAATAGAAAATTTTATGTTAGAGCATTTAAAAATAATTAATCAGAATCCAGATTTTGCTAAGGTAATTTTTTCTGAAGCGAATTTTCAGAATGAAGAAGATCTTATATTAAAAATGAATAATATGATGAACCAATCTCACAAGATTCTGGAAGCAGTAGTGCAATCTGGTCAGAACAATAATGAAATCAGAAATGATATAAGCTCATTAAGTATAATCAGAATAATCATCGGCTCGATGAGATTATTGGTTACTCAATGGAGCATGTCCGGAATGATCTTCAATTTAGAAAATGAAGGCAAACAGCTTAATGACGATATTAAAAAACTAATTAATGAGAAATAAAATTATGAATGTAGAGTTAGTGAATGTTAACTAAGGGAGGAAAAAGATGAAAAAAATATATATTTTTTATTCTTTCCGAAGCCTCTCACAAAGGAATACTTGAATTTAGGATTTGGAAAGTGTTAGCTCATTTACAACCTTCCGAATCTTTATATAAGAAAAAGTGATAGAAAGCTTCAGAATGTAAAAAAAAAGGAGAAAGTATGGAAAAATTATTGAATAAGTTACTGTTTCCGAAGCCTCCCACAAAGGAATACTTGAATTTAGGATTTGGAAAGTTTTAGCTCATTTACAACCTTCCGAATCTTTATATAAGAAAGAGTGAAAGAAAGCTTCGGAATGTAAAAAAAAGGAGAAAAGATGGAAAAATTATTGAATAAATTACTGTTTCCGAAGCCTCCCACAAAGGAATACTTGAATTTAGGATTTGGAAAGTTTTAGCTCATTTACAACCTTCCGAATCTTTATATAAGAAAGAGTGATAGAAAGCTTCGGAATGTAAAAAAAAAGGAGAAAGTATGGAAAAGTTTTTGAATAAGTTTCTGAGATTTCCCAAAATAACGATGTTGGCTTTGTTGATCATCTCAGTCGCATTTTTTATGGTAATGAAAAAAAATAGCAGAATGGAAACAGATCTTGATAAATATATGCCGCAAGATCATCCTGCATTTGTTTATAGTGATGAGGCAGAAGAGATATTTA
>JAVCCD010000050.1 GCA_030765665.1 Candidatus Tenebribacter mawsonii
CATTCGAGCCTCTTCATGCCAGCAACAGAAAAGTTGTGCATCAGCGCATAGAAAAAGACAGCACACTTAGAACCCGAACAATTGGTGACGGCTCTAGAAAACGTGTTGTTGTTCTTCCGGCAAATAAGCAGGTGAATAGGAAACCAAAATTAAAATAGGTTCAACCAATTGCAGAATAATTTCCGCTGGTTTTTGGATGGGAGATGCAGGTGCAGCAATGGGCGTGATGCCAAAAGTCCTTTGGCAAAAACTCATTAAAGCTGATGAAAAAAATAGAATCGAACTTGCTCTTAACCTCTTATTGATCCGCTCAGAGAATAAAAACATTATGGTTGATACAGGGCTTGGAAATAAGATCTCTGATAAAGTAAAAAAAATATATTCACCTTCAAAATTCATCTTGTTAGATTCACTCGCAGAGCATGGACTTGATAGAAATGATATTGATATTGTAGTTCTCACCCATCTTCACTTTGATCATGCTGGTGGTGTAACATCAATTATAAATAACAAAAAAGAACTCACATTCCCAAATGCAATTCACGTATTTCAAAAGAAGGAATGGGAAGTTGCCAAAACTCCTGATGAGCTTAACAAGGCGTCTTACAATTTTGAGGAAGACCTGAAACTTCTGGAAGAAATTGGAAATTACAAACTAATTGATGGGGATTTTAAACTAACCAAAGATGTAACCTTGGAACTTACAGGCGGACACACCGAAGGTACACAGGTTGTTAGAATTGAAAGTAATAATGAACTTGCTTATTATCCGGGAGATATTTTGCCAATGGAAATAAACCGCCATTTAGCTGTAACCACAGCATTTGACATTAACCGTAAAGATACATTCATTGCCAAAAAGAAGATTTTGTCTGAGATCAAACAGAGAGAAGGTATTATCTTTTTGGGTCATGACTCGAATAAGCAGTTTGTTAGGTCTGGGAAGTAACCTTACTATTAAGTTTTATCCGTAAAAATTGAGATAGTAAAACTTGTTAACAATTTTTTAGCATTTCCTTCATGTTCTCGCATAAATGTTTGTTATTTATACATTCATTATAAAATGTCTTGTTTGTACAATTTACATCTCTGCATTTTGAACAAAATACAATACCTACAACATAGAAAATTTCACAAACTGATTTTGTATTTTTATCCTTAAAGAGTTTAAGCGAATTTGAACTAGCATTTATCAACTTCGGACGCAATAAAGAATAAACTCCTTTTCCGCTTACTGTTCTAAAGAATTTGTTACACTTTTCATAGTTGTCTATTATTTTTTGAACTTCTGGTTTTAAAGGATTTGTATTTTTCCAAGTTGAAAAATAACGAGAAGAATATTTATCCTTATGCAAATAAAACCAGTATTCAAAGCATGGTTGTGATTGAATTAAGTAAAATTTTGAATTATCTTTTGATAGCTCTGCAAGTTTTCCTAGTTTTGATTTATCTCCTTTTAATACATCAAGATCTACTAAACCAAAGATATATTCATAACTCCCATCTTTTAGTAACTCGTTAGCTTTATTGTATAATGATTCTAGTTTTTTCCCTTCTTTTGGGTATGTTTTTATATGGACTCTTTCAGCTCTTGAAAGCTGATTAAAATACCAGGCTTCTGTATCTCCCTCAGAAATTATGGCAATTGAAATACCTTCATTACGTTTAATCATCATCAACCTCATCCTCTTGTATAAAGGCAGATCCAATAAAGGGTTTTGCTCCAAATTTTCCAGTTTTATATGCCTTATAATAATTTAAGGAAGATCTAATAGTTATATCTTTCAACGAGTATAAATCTGTTGAACCATTTTCACGTTTTTCAGTAAACCATACAATATCTTTTCTCAGTTCATCTGTTTCTTCAAGTAACGGATAATAATGTGAAGTAAAAATTAATTGTGATTGTTTCGTATTTAGCATAAAAGTACTGATAAAATGATTTAATAAATCAGGATGAAGTGAAGATTCCAATTCATCAATATTTAGAATACCACCTCTTTGGATAATTTGTGATAAAACACCTGATAAACCAAAATATCTTAACGTACCTAAAGATTCTAAATCACTATCTAACTTGTATGTATTTTCAATATTATTATCTTTAACTAAATGTTTGAAATATAGCTCTAAACTAATTAGTTCTTCATTTTCTTCAAAATCCTTTTTCATCTTATTATATAAAACCGAATCTACTTCTTTAGTCTTCTCTACCATTTCCATCGTAATCTTTGTTTCATTAATTAATGCTTCATTTATATTGAAATCAGCTTCCTTTAGTATATTTAAAACATTTTGCATATTGATCTCTTTTTTATGCAATTTTGATGTTACATAATTTTTAAGAGAAGTTTTTGGATGAATTATCGGACGTAAGTGTTTATGAAACCATTCCCTAACACTCGTTAAAACATCAATTTGTAAGCTTGTTTTATTATATCCTGACAATATTGTCATATTTGGAGGAGTATTGCCTACAAGAGTTCTTATATCTACATCATCAATAGTGAATTTGTTACCTGGAATTAAAACGACCTGTCTTGTTTTTGTATCTGTTATTCTTGAAAAGTATTTTACTTTATTAGGATCGTAAATACGTAAAGTCTCATTTAAAATAAATTTGTCATTAAACTCTATTTTGTATGAATATTTTTTAGAATCTATTAGCATTTCAATTTCAAAAACAGTTGGTGCTTCTTTTGAAATAGCATCAAATTCAAATGGAATTTTTTGGATTGAATCATCTTTACTTAAGTTATCATCTAATACTATATCACGAAATCTATCCAGCGAATGCAATATATTAGATTTTCCTGAAGCATTTGGTCCAAAAAGCATCGCAATTTTTAAAACTTTATATTTCCCAATTTCTTCGCAGAAGAAATCAAAATGTTTGTCTTTCTTTGTCGCAACAAAATCCAATACAACTTCATCCTTAATAGAAAGATGATTTTTTATTTTAAATTTAAGTATCATTTTTTTCCTCCGATAGAAACAAATTACGATGTCATAGAAAGAGATCAATCTATAAACAGTCAATGAGTTTTTTTTAAATAACGTAATTTTTTTGCACTTTTTAAGAAATAATGGTATAAATTTTTCTATTATATGCTTCTTCTGTCATATATTTTGCATTTAACCATTCAACAACAATAATCACAATAAAAACTTTAGTTTTATGTTTTCTCAAAAAACTTTACACAAAAAGCTAATAACTATTTCATAAATTCAAATATGGGAGGGAAAATTGAGAACTTGCCCGTTTTGTGAATCAAATTATATTGAGAAAAATGATGGAAATGGTATTTATTATCAATGTGAGAATTGCAAATCTCGGGTTTATAATTTATCATTACTAAAGAGATCAAATTTTAACAGCGTGATATTCAAAAACTTACTGCTCAAAGCAAAACAAGATCATACCCATTTCAGCGGAAAGTGTTTTAGCTGTGAACAACCATTTAGAGAAGTAGAATATAATGCTGAAGGTTATAAAGCTAAAGTCTTTGTATGCTCCACCTGTATGTTCTTTGCTATAAAGAACATAGACCTTACAATATTTAAAGGTTCCGTGGAGAATTCAAGGAAACCTGATAGAAATGAGATAAAAATGTCTGCAGAAGCTGAAAAGGTAATTAACGAACTTGAAACTAAATTAGAGAGAAACCAAAAATCATGGTTATTATTTGATAGCAGTATAAAACTAACCAAAAACAAAACTATTGGTTCTTTCACTTTCATGATCTTGATAATTATGCTTTTCGTAAGATTAGGTTTCTCCTACGGTGTTACAACACCTATTGGCAAAATTGTATTAAGTCTATTATTTGTAATCAGCTTGATATCCGGATTACTTTTAATAATTGGTATAGGGAATATAAAAAAAGTTCTTAGAAAAATTTCATCTAAGTAGTATTAAATTCCCACTTCTAAGAGACTTACAATTTTATTTGCTTTATCCGTTATTAATTACTTCATCAATAAAATCTATTCGATCCTAGTAAGTATCATTGTATTTTTACTTGTTTTATCTTCAGTAAATTCCGATGGATAATTCCCATCAGAAGATATGCAAATTTCCAATTTATCATCCGATAGAATTCTAATAATTGCAAAACGATTTGTCCATTCAGAACCAGGGCAGGCACCTAAACAAAGTTTAATTGTTGCCTGCATTGCCTTGCAATTTAATTCATATCCACCTTTTGTACCGCCACCAGAACCATCGACATATTTTTCTGTTAAGTCATACTTACCATCTTCTGTAAAAATAATATATCCACTTGTCACACGTTTATTTGCTGCAATTTCCCATTTCCCGATAATTAGTTGTTTAATGTCTTTTTTAGCTATTACCTCCTCAGTGAAAATTACATTAACTACTAAAAGCAAAACAATGATAATTAAAATTCTCTTTACGTAATCCATAATTAATTCTCCTCTTTTTTTCATTCCCAAAATTTCTTATCCAAACCTCTATATTGTACCGCTTCACTTATATGTTCTACACAAATGTTTTCGCTTCCTTCCAAATCTGCAATGGTTCTAGAGACTTTAAGTATTCTGTCGTACGCTCTGGCAGATAATCCCATTTTATCCATTGCCATCTTTAAAATGGATTTACTGTCTTCATTTAGTATGCAGTGTTTTCTTATTAGCTTTGATGTCATTTGAGAGTTACTGAAAATATTGCTACCTTCAAATCGTTTTAATTGAATTTCTCGTGATTTATTTACTCGTTCTCTTATATCAGCGGATTTTTCACCGGTAGGAATACTACTAAGCTCATCATATTTCACAGCAGGAACTTCAACGTGAATATCAATCCTATCAAGTAGCGGTCCGGAAATTCGTGAACGGTATCTTTGAATATTTCCAATTGGGCAAGAACAGGAATGTCCTTCAACCTCACTTCCAAAATAACCACATGGACAAGGATTCATAGAGGCTACCATCATAAATTTTGCTGGAAATTCCAAGCTCTGTGTAGCGCGGGAAATTGTAACAACTTCATCTTCTAAAGGCTGACGTAACACCTCTAAAACTGATTTTTTAAATTCGGGAAGTTCATCCAGAAATAACACTCCATTATGGGAAAGTGAAACTTCTCCCGGTTTGGGATAACTTCCACCACCAATTAGTGCAACATCACTTATCGTATGATGCGGAGAACGGAAGGGACGGCTGGTCACGATCCCTTTTTGAGCTCCAATAAAACCTGCAACAGAATGGATTTTGGTGGTTTCTAAAGCTTCTTCAAGTGTGAATCCGGGTAATATTGTTGAAATTCTTCTAGCCATCATAGTTTTACCGGATCCTGGTGGTCCCAGCATTAGTACATTATGCCCTCCGGCTGCTGCAACTTCCAGGGCACGTTTTACATGATATTGTCCTTTCACATCAAACATATCAACCGGACTTTCATCTAGATGTGAGAACATTTCACTTTTATTAACTTTAAAAGGTTCAATTGTTAGTTTATCTTCCAAGAAATTTACAACTTCATTTAGAGAGGATGCTGGATAGACATTCAATTCATCAATTATTGCTGCTTCTTTAGCATTTTCATAAGGAAGAATAAGCCCATCAAGTTTATCTTTCCAGCATGCAACTGCAACTGGAAGTACACCATTCACAGGGCGTAAACTTCCATCCAGAGCAAGTTCACCAATAAAAGCATACTTTTCTAATTTTGTAGTTTTCATTTGATTTAGAGCAAAAACCAATGCCAGTGAGGTTGGAAGATCAAGAGCAACACCATCTTTCCTAATATCTGCTGGAGCCAAATTTACAGTGTAACAATGTGTAGGAAAACGGAAACCTGAATTCTTAATCGCCGCAGAAACACGATCTTTACTCTCTTTAACGGAGTTTGATGGTAGACCAACTATAGAGAATTTCGATAATCCTCCTTTTATATCTGCTTCTACTGTTATCTGCTGTGCATCGATTCCCTGAATTGCATAAGATATTGTTTTCCCGTACATTTTCTGCTCCTTCTATTAGAATTTATTTCAGAATTATGCTATATTACCATTCGTCATTGCGAGGAGTGAAAGCGACGTGGCAATCATTTCTCTCTTTTCTTTCAGCAATTTAGATTACTTCGTTTGTAACAGCAAGAAGAAAATCTTGCAAAGACACATTTTTTTTAAATTATCAGTAATCTAACCATTACAAAGGTCAAGAAAAGCAAGAAGTATAACAACCTTCGCAAGGTCTCTGTTCCTTTTACTTTCCAATCACAACTGTAATTTTCTTTGAATATACTTTCTCACTTTCACGTGCAGTTGCTTGCATCAAAACAATATAAACTCCTACTGGAAGTTTTTTTTCATTATCATTCCTGCCATCCCAGATGATATTCCCTGTCGATGACTGCAAAACCTGGTCAACAAGCCTTCTTATCATTCTTCCTTTGAGATCAAAAATACGCAGAGTTACTGTACTCAAAACTTCAGGTAAAGCATAAGAAAATATTGTTCGTTCATCGCGATAGGGTGAAAACGGATTGGGTGCAACATTCAATTTCATGTTATTAGGAAGCATCTGAACAAAAATGCTGTTTGCTCTTCCTGGTGTGCAACCGTTGGTGGAAGGTCCCCAGTTTTGTGAAACAGCAGAAATTTCAGGATTTACTCTCTCTATAGAAACACCGTCCAATTCATCATTCCAATCTGGTTGAAAGAAAAATTCTTCGAGCAGATTTCTACATTCATCCATTAATAATATTTGTTCTCCATCGTTGGAAAGAGATGATAATCCAGTAAAAATCATAATGTCATCAAGATCATATTTGGCTCTTAGCGAATCAACATCATTTTCTTGATTTGTGATCAAATAATAGTTTTCATCGCAATATGGAATTTCAAGAGTATCTTCATCAACTACCAGAATGATCTCTAAGAGGTCTGGAATTTGAAAATTATTTGTTATCTCGATCCATTCTGGTTCATCTCCATCGGGGTCATACATTATCTCATTAATTACAAATGGCAGAGATCCGCTATTATAAAAGCTAAAGTCAATATTGTTGTTGGGATTCATATCGTTTTCCGAAATTACTTCATACAAGAAACTGAAATATCCACCTTCCACAATATCAGTTGCAAATTCAAATAATAGGGAATCTTCCAAGCTGATCTCATCTGTATAAATATTTTCTGAAGGATATTCACCATTAATTATCAAATCACAAGAAATAGCTGCGCCGAAGATGTTTTCCAAACCAATATTCTTGATTATAACCGAATGATTGATTGAGTTTTCATTAATCTGTAAAATATCAAATTCCAAACTTAAATCATATTGCATAGGAAGAACACTGTTCGGAAAAGTAGGTGTTCCTAAACTGTCAGTACAAATGCTCCATAAAATGTTTTCATCATCAAATGGATCTATTCGTTCAATAGAAAAATCTGAAGGACAGCTATTCCCATTATAAGATGTTGAATCTAATTTTGTTTCAAACTCATCACTTAAAATTAATGTTTCCTCAGTATTATTTAGCGATGCCCAATCAGATGCAAAAATAACTTTTTGAGGATCAACTTCAGGATAGGTTTGTAGAAACAAAATTGTGTCTTGGCATACAACAATAAAATCGAGTGGAGGGATATATCCGTAAAAGCTAATTATACCACCGGATGCATCCATTATTCTCAAGTTATACACACTATATCCACATTCCGTTCGATTGAATATCTCAACCCACTCCTGATTGGTGCTGAGCGGTTTGAACATGATTTCATTAAGAACAAAAGGTGAAGCACCGTTTAATATTGAGTTTTCAACATAATTATTCTCTAACTCATTATCATAAAGGTAGATAAGTTCAATTGCAATTTGATGATATCCATTTGCTAATTCTCCAATTTGACATGAAAAGTCTATTGTGCTTTCTGCTGGGATTGCGGGAAGTTCATAAGTTCCAATAAGTGTGTCATTTACTGCGATATTAATGCTGGCAGCCAAGTTATCCACATTTTCCGTGGATAAGTTTGAAACCTCTGTTTGAAGCCAGTATTCACCACTATTTTCGTAAATTTCAAGGTTGCTAATTGCCAAATCAATCGGGTAAAAATTTGCTTCACCCGGTGTAGGTTCGTTACATTCGAAAAAATCTAATTCACAATTATTAGAATCTTCTCCATCATGTTTTCTTGCTAACGTATTTCCATCACTTACATCA
>JAVCCD010000332.1 GCA_030765665.1 Candidatus Tenebribacter mawsonii
AAGATTCGGAAAGTTACGACTGAGTTAAAACTTTCCGAATCTTACGTTTAAGAATCCCTCTACAAGAAGCTTCGGAAAGGCTGAACTTTTCTTTCATAATTCTTTCATAAACTATGTTACACTACCTTAAAAAGAATGTCTTTGCGAGTTTTCTACTTGCTGGTACAAATGAAGCAATCTCATTCTTTCTGAAAAAATTGATGTTCGAGATTGCCGCAAAAGAATTTCGTAGTAAGATTCCTCGCAATGACGATTTTTAATATTACTTAATCCTTTGCTAAAGCATTGTAGATTATCTCAAAAATGTATCCGACATGAATCCGATTTGTGAAATCTATTTTTTCTACATTGATCTCAATAACCTTACCTTTATGATATCCAAATCTGCAAACATCATTGGCATAAGTTCTATACCATCCGTTTAGAGCATCAATGTCACTCCTGCTCCAGCCACCTTCCATTTCCATCTCTCTTCCGCGTTGTTGAATCCGGCTCCAAGCCAGATCAGTTCTACCTTTTAAAACAATCAAAAGATCAGGAGAAGGAATTTCATTACATACTGATTTGAATTTTGCGGTTAGCAGATCAAGTTCATTACGATCCAAAAATCCATCTTTATGGAATTGATAACAAAATACCAACAGGTCTTCCGGTAATGATCTATCCATAACAAAACTATCATCACCCTTGGTTCCTTTTATTTGAAGTTCTTTACGCATATCTAAAAAATGAAGCTGAAGATCGTAACAATATGTTTTCTTATCTTTTAGGAACTTCTCTAACAATGGATTATCTTCAGGGTTTTCGTAAAGTCCGTTTATCTTTAAACTTCTTTGCATGATCGCTGTTAAGGTTGATTTTCCCAAACCAACATTTCCAGCAACAGAAATAAGTTTCGGGTTTGCAAGCAAATATTTTTCCAACTTTGTCTCAGCATCAATTGCTTTTAGGGTCGCTGCTGTTTCAGGCAAAGTAACCCAATTACTTATTCCCGGAGTTGTAACACGTAATTCCAGAGACTTAATTTTCTCAGCGATTTTATTGATTGTACTCTCAATATATTTAACAATAGGGGTATCAACATTTGCATTAATTACCAGTACAGGGCATGTTACATGCCGATTTATAAACTGATCATAAAGCTGATTCAATTGTTCCAGATATTCTTTGGGGATACTAGCTTCACTTTTTCTTCCACGTTCCTTTATTCTTTCAAGTAGCACAGGGACATCAGCTTTTAGATATACCATAAGATCTGGTAGTGTTATTTCTTGTGTCATCAGATTATAATTTCGTTGATAAGCCAAGAATTCTTCTTCTGTCATGTTACCCATGATCTTCTGAGCCATTCCAAAAATATGATAATCTTCAGCTAAGGTTCTATCTTCCAATACAATTCCCTTTCTATCTTCTATCTGACGCTGTCTGTCTAATCTACCATTAAAGAATTCGATCTGTGCCATAAAGGCGTTTCCAATCGGATCTTCATAAAAAGCATCTAAAACTTTAGGGTTAAATTTTTCTTGAAAAGCGTAAACTTTTTCATCACCAATTCTACTTGGAATAGTTGAAAGTAATATTTCACTGAATGGTTCTTTACTAGCTGCATCTACCAAGGTAGATTTTCCTACACCAATATTTCCAACAATTCCAATTCTTAAATGTTCCATTATTTTCCTGTTGTTTATTTAGATTTAGTCAAAAAGCTCGAATTCGTCCAAACTTTTATAATATTTTTCGATCAAAATATATGAATATGGAATCGTTACAAGAAGTCCTAATCCTGCAAATGCTGCACCAATAATATTCATTACAAAGAGCCTGAACATTACAAAAGACTGTTGCCAACGCGTTTCCGCACTTGCTTTGTAACATGAGATTACAGCTTTTATGATATTCATTTTCTTACGTATTATAAGCAATACAGCCGGAAAGGTTATTACTATCCAATAAAGAACTAAAATAAATCTGACAGGATGAAGGATCGGGTCGACAGTAATTCCTAATATATAGCCTGTACAAAGAATTTTTAAAAGTAAGAAATAAAGTATATTCACAAGCACAAATAGGAAAAATTTAGGATAGTTCTTAAGTGCCTGAAAATACATTGAAATTCTGAAAGGTTCATCAGTAAAGTTCTCTTTAAACCCAAATGGGATAAGCGTAAAGGGAACTAAGATTAACAGCATGAGATTTGTAAAAACATAATGATCAAGTTTGAAACTTTCTGCCAACTCCATACGAAAGTATATTCCCAAACCAATTAATAAAAATGATGTGAGAATAATAAAAATTGAGAAAGAATAATATTGAGATTTAATGGGCTTAAATTTTTCCCAAACTTCATTATGATTTAATTTTGCAGAAAGTTTACCAGAAAGAGCTCCTGTAGGTTGACCACACACATTACAAAAGAGAGCATGCTTATCAAGTTCATTATTGCATTTAACATCAATTTTTCTGCCATTTTTTGTTTTTTCTTTTCTCATACCATTACATTTCATAAATTTCCTCATCAATCATTTATTTCAGCTTGGAAAATTCTAAGGAGCCCTCATTTTGTCAATTATTAAAGTTCTTTACAAATAAAGCACTCAAAATTTATTCGAGGTTGTTTTGAATATGAAGTAAGGAGGAGTTATGTATAAACTTAATGTAACTTCAGATTTCTCATCTGCTCATAAATTAGATGGATATGAAGGTTTGTGTAAGAACCTGCATGGTCATAATTGGAAAGTACGCATTGGCATTATGTGCGAGAAAGTTGATAATATTGGAATGACTATAGATTTTGGTGAAGTTAAGAAAAATTTAAAAGAAATCATGATGATGCTCGATCACACTTATCTAAACGAGCTGGATCATTTTAAAGGAATAAACCCAACTTCCGAAAATATTGCAAAATTCATTTATAAAGAAATGAAAAAGCGAATTGAAGTTCCATTCTGCAAAATGACCGATGTTGAAGTTTGGGAATCTGACATTACTTCAATGGTTTATTTTGAGGATTAGCCACAGAGTCTTAGAGATTACAGAGAAAACACTAAATGAGAAATTTAGAAGAGATTAATACATTAACCCAAAAAATAATTGGTTGTGCAATTGAGGTTCATCGTAGATTAGGACCCGGCTTGTTGGAAAGCATTTATGAGAAAGCCCTTTGTATTGAATTGAAACATAATGGAATAAAATATGAAAGACAAAAAATCATAAATGTTGATTATCGCAATCAATCATTGGGAATTTATAAAATTGATATTTTAGTCGAAAATAAAGTAGTATTGGAGTTGAAGAGCGTAGATCGACATGATCCGGTATTTGAAGCACAACTACTAAGTTATATGAAACTTGGAAGTTATAAAATTGGTTTATTGATCAATTTCAATAAAGAGCTAGTTAATAAAGGAATATCCAGAAAAATACTTGGATAACAAAAAAAGTAAAATATGAAAAACGAACAAAAAACTCTGCGCACTCTGAGACTCTGTGGCTGAAATATGAGAATTGTAGAATCAAAATTTGTTAAGAGCGCAGTTAAACCTGTAGATTATTATCCAACAGCTTTTGCTGAAATTGCATTTTCCGGAAAATCGAATGTTGGAAAATCTACTCTTATTAATACTCTCTTAAATAGAAAAGGAATCGCTAAAGTTAGTAATAAACCAGGCAAAACGCGATTGATCAACTTCTTTGAGATCAGATTTAAAATTGATAAAAAGGAATTGGAAGGATTCTTTAGCTTTGTAGATCTACCTGGTTATGGATATGCAAAAGTAAGCAAAACACAGCGCGATTCCTGGAAAAGAATGATCTTAACTTTCTTTGAAAACAGAAAACAGTTAAGAGGCGTTGTATGTTTGGTTGATATCAGACATAAAGCCGATCCCAAAGATATTTTGATGATTCAAATGCTACAATCTATGAATATTCCTTTCATGGTGGCTGCTACAAAATCTGATAAGATCCCAAAATCAAAAGCAAATGATGCAATATTAAAATTAAAGATTGGACTCAATTTAGCAGACCAACAAATATTTTCCTGCTCATCATTAAAGAAGAGAGGAATTGATAAAATTTTGAACTGGATTACAGATCGCGTTGTTGATTTTAATTGACAAAGCAATTTATTATATGTGCTTTTTGGTTTAGAAAATAAAGGTTAAATAATGTTAGAAAAAATAAATACGCCAAAAGACGTGAAGAAGCTTTCTATTGCACAACTTCAGGAATTGGCTGAAGATGTGAGAAAAAGAATAATTCAGGTCACAGCTGAAACAGGTGGTCACGTTGCTCCCAGTTTAGGTGCAACCGATATTGCGATTGCTATACTCAAAATGTTCGATCCGCTGGAAGACAGAATTGTTTGGGATGTTGGACATCAATCTTACGCGTACAAAATACTTACAGAAAGAAATGAAAAATTTGAGACACTAAGACAATTTAATGGGTTGAGCGGATTCAATAATATTTTCGAAAGTAAGTATGATGCTTATGGAGTTGGACACGCCAGTACTTCTATTTCTGCGGCACTTGGAATAACTGTAGCTAAAGAGATAAAAGGAGAAAAAGGAAGAGCAATTGCTATAATTGGTGATGGTGCTCTCACAGGTGGCATGTCTTTTGAGGCACTTAATCATGCCGGGCATCTTCAAAAAGATATGATTGTCATTTTGAATGATAATAATTTTTCTATCTCTAAAAATGTTGGAGCTTTGCAGTCATACCTAACAAATATGCTGGTTAGCCGACCATATAATGCCACAAAAAACTTGATCTACGATTTTGTTCAACATCTACCTCATCGCATTCGCAGAAGAGTTATCCTTAGTGCTCGTGCCCTGGAAGAAAATATGATAAACTCGCTCGCTCCAAATATCATTTTTGAAGATCTTGGCTTTAAATATCTTGGACCCATAGACGGACATGATATTCCAAGAATGATCAGGATCTTCCATAAAATCAAAACAAATCTAACCGGACCTATCTTTGTTCATATTGTAACCCAAAAAGGAAAGGGATATGAGCATGCAGAAGATGATGCGGCACGTTTTCATGGCTTAGGACCTTATGAAATAAAAACAGGTAAGAGCAAGAAAAAAAAGGGTGAAACATATTCAAAGGTTTTTGGAAATACACTTTGTAAAATAGCAGCAAAAAATAAAAATATTGTAGCAATTACAGCTGCGATGACTGATGGTACGGGGTTAGCCGATTTTGCAAAGAAATTTCCTGATAATTTTTTTGATGTTGCCATAGCAGAACAACATGCCGTAAGCTTTGCCGGTGGACTTGCCGTTCAAGGGATTAAACCTTTTGTTGCGATCTATTCTACTTTCTTGCAAAGAGCTTATGATCAGGTAATTCATGACATAGCTCTACAGAAATTACCTATTGTATTCTGTTTAGATCGTGCCGGACTTGTAGGAGATGATGGTGCTACACATCATGGTGTTTTTGATCTTTCATATCTCAATCTAATCCCGGGACTTCTTATTCTTATTCCAACCAATGCCGAAGAACTTTCTGCAATGCTGGAGTTTGCAGCTGAATACAAAGAAGGACCTATTGTTATCCGCTATCCTCGAGGTTGTGCGAAATATTTGGATAAACCCATTCAATCAATTGAAATTGGTAAAGGTGAAGTTGTTCACGAAGGAAAAGACGTTGCGATTATTGGTGTAGGAAAAGCTATGGAAGACGCTGAATTTATCTATCAAGATTTAAAAACAAAACTTCCTGAAGTTAACCCATACCTTTTTAATCCACGCTTTTTAAAACCTCTCGATACGAATTTCTTAGATGATCTAAAAAGCAAAGTTCATACTGTGATTACAATTGAGGATAATGCACTTATCGGTGGTTTTGGTGCTACGATAAAATCTCATTTTTCAAATTCAGATGTTAAAGTTTATTCTTTTGGAATTCCAGACAAATTTATAGAGCATGGAACAGTAGATCAACTTAAAGATATGATTGGAATAACTCCTGAAAAAATTACGAAAGAGATTATCTCAATTTTAAAATAAAGCAAAATGGAATATTCTCACGATACAATTTCTGCAATTTCAACTCCCTTGGGAATTGGAGGTATCTCGGTTTTAAGAGTAAGCGGAGATGAATCTATAAATATCGTTTCCAATATTTTCAAAAGCAAAACAAGCCTTAAAGATCAACAATCACATACAGCAATTTTTGGTCGTATATTAGATGCTGGAAAACTTGTGGATGAAGTTATTGTAACGATATTTAAATCTCCTCACAGTTATACAAGTGAAGATGTTGTAGAAATTTCGTGCCATGGCAGCACCTTTATTACAAATCAGATACTTTCAATATTGTTAAGGAACTCAAGATTAGCTGAACCTGGTGAATTTACACAACGTGCATTCCTAAACGACAAAATTGGTCTCACCCAAGCAGAAGCTGTTGGAGATCTTCTAACGGCAAAAACAAAAATTTTCCACTTAGCTGCACTTGAACAATATGAGGGTAGTTTACGTAACCGAATAGAAAAACTTCTATCCCAATTAACAAAATTTCGAACTGAAATTGAACTTGAAATTGATTTTTTAGAAAATGATCTTGATGAATTGGATAATGAAAAATTAATAAAGGGACTTACTAAACTTCAGAAAGAATTGATTCAACTTGCTAAAACTGGTGAAGAAGGCTTAATCATCAAAGATGGATTAAAGGTAAGTTTGGTGGGAGCTCCCAATGTTGGAAAATCCAGCATTTTTAACTCATTTCTTGAAACTGAACGTGCCATTGTAACTCCAATTCCGGGAACTACACGTGATTATCTGGAAGAAGTTATCTCTCTTAATGGATATCTTGTTCGGGTTTTTGATACTGCAGGATTAAGGGAAACAACTGACCAGATTGAAAAGATTGGAATTAAACGTTCTTATGAGATCATTGAGGATTCGCATAAAGTCCTGTTTGTAGTTGATGGTGATGAGAACAAAAAAGAATATGACATTCTTACAAAACTGGTAGATGCTGATAAAATAATAAAAATTCTCAATAAATCTGACAAATTTGATGAATCTGAACTTAGTAAATTTGCCAAGAAAGGATATATTATTTGTTCAACTATAGAGAATTCAGGTCTTTCTGAACTAAAGAATTCCCTGTTGCATAATATAGAAATATCTGAAGAAGAACTACATTCGGGAATCCTTACAAATACACGGCAAATAGCAGCTGTTACCAAGGCTGCACAATCGGTGAGTAAGGCTTTGGAATCCATAGAAAATGGTATGGGATATGAATTCACGGCTTTTGATCTGAAAGAAGCCAGTACAGCGTTAGAAGAGATCATCGGCAAAGTTACATCTGATGAAATCCTAAATAATATTTTTACAAATTTCTGTATTGGAAAATAAATTTTAGAGATAAAACATTTAAATAATCCGCAGGATAATTTCAGATCATCTGTCTTCAAGTTTGTGATAAGGAGGCAAAGATGAATAAAAAAAACGTAATTCTGCTGATAATGTTAGCTTCAATAATAATGCTGTTTGCTCAAAACAACAACCATCAGAACAGACCGGATGCAAAGCAAATAATGGAAACCTTAACCAGCAGATTAAAACTTACAAGCACTCAGCAGGAGAGCATTAGTCCACTTGTTCAAAAGCAATTTGAATTAATGAAACCTCGTGGAGGGCAGAAAAAATCTCAAGGTAAAGATAATCGGGAAGAGTTTAAGAAAAGTATGGATGAAATAAACGAACAGATTTCTGAGCTGCTAAATAAAGATCAGCAAAAAGAATACAAAATAATGTTAGAAGAAATTCATAATAAACGCGAACATGGTCAAAAAAATCGTAATTGACTGTTCTCAGGGGAGCTGCAAAGCTCCCCACCTCCCCTTTAAATAAGAAGAAAATTTAGAAGGAGAAAAATTTTGAAAAAAATATTAGCAGTGATAATGTTCGCATATGTTTTTCTTAGCTGCGGATGTAATTCATTTAAAGTTGAAAGTATATTTAAAACACATGACATTGTAATAGATGGTAATGATGAAGATTGGAGCGATGCCAAATATTATATCAAGAAACATGACATTGTTTTTGGTGTTATGAACGACAATGATTTTCTTTATCTCTATTTCTATCCAACAACTAGTGAATTGACCAGACAAGTTCTGTCTCAGGGGTTAACTTTGTGGATAAATAATGATGCAAAAAGAAAAAAGAATTATGGAATTCGTTTCCCATTAGGTATGCAGAATTTAATGAATCAGCAAATGCCGGAAGAAAATGGAAATCAATCGAGAAAAAGTGACCGGAAGAGTGGGAAAGTGGATCCTAAAATGATGGATCGTACAGTAAAATCCATAACCAAAGAATTAGAAATTATTAGTCAGGGAAATGAGCAGAAAGAAGTTATCAAATTTGCAAATCTGAACGGAGTTAAAATAGGTATTGCCTTCGAAAAAGAGCTTTTTGCTTACGAATTAAAAATTCCTCTGGCAGATAATCCTGATTTCACAGCTTCAATTGGAGCCGATCCAACCTCTAAAATTGCACTTGGTTTTGAAGTTCCTGAACCTGATAAAGAGGCAATGAAAGATCAAATGAAAGAAATGGATGGAATGGATGATAGACCATCTGGTGGTCGGTCTGGTGGCGGCAAGGGAATGGGTAAAGGTGGAATGAAAGGTGATGCATCTAATAAAAAACAGCAATCGGAACAGGGACTGAATATCTGGACAACTATCCAATTAGTTGGAAATTAGATTCAGCATTTTATTGACGTTTAAATATCTAAAATCGCAAAGTAGCTGGAGAATATATGGGAAAATTGCTGAAGAAAAATGAAGAAAAATAAACTTTCAATCTATATTGTTTTATCGATTATTGTACATATTTTGCTATTGCTTTTATTGCAAATGGATAAAAGTGTATTTTTCAATCCCCAGCAACCAGATGCTTTGCCCAAAGAAGACCGGCTGACTTTTAAGCTGATTGAAACTCCTGATGTTGAAGATCAGCTTCCTGATGCAGAAAGCGATTTGGTTTCTGACAAAAACACCAAAGCTTCTGACTTGAATGAAAGTGATCTACCTGATAATGAACTTCCTTTCCAAACTGGTGATATAACTCAAAAATCATTCCAAGAGAATGAAACAAACCAAACTCAAGAAACTCAATTACAATCACAGAATGAAGAAAAAATATCAGATATCCTAGCTGAATTGCATGAGAAGAAACCAACCTTTATGGAAGATTATCAATCCAGACAAAAACTAAGAAGTTTCAAAGAAAATACTCCTGAATATAACCAGGAAGTAAGCACAACGCGAGATAAAGGTGGTATGAAATTTAATACCTATGCTTGGGATTTTGCACCTTATTTGCTTCATTTAAAGCGAAAAGTACAGAGCCATATTAATCCACCGTATGCTTTCACCCGTTTAGGCGCAATAGATGGTAATACACTAATTCGCTTTAAGATAATGCAAGATGGATCATTGAGAGATTTGGAAGTAGTTGGTAGTGATGCACATTATGCGTTGGATGATACTAGCACTCGTGCAATAAAATATTCTGCTCCATTTATCCCGCTTCCAGCAAATTTTCCGGAGCCTTATCTAGAAGTAACAGCTCTTTTTTCATATCTTATTGGAAATAAAAAGAAATGAAAATTAAATTTGTTACTAGTCTTCATTTATGGTATCTTGCAGAGCAATCTTTACAGCACCTTGAAATCGTTTCTTTCTATGAATCTTGCAGTTAATAATTTCAAGGTAAAAAGTACTAAAATTAGAAATTAATAAAATAGAAATGGAAGAAACCTTAAAAGGTCGAAATTCGCAGAACTCAATGAAAGAAGCCCTTACAAGGTTAAGTAAAAAGGAGAATTATGTTTATAGAAATTTTTGAATTCCTGCAAAAGGGTGGCTATTTGATGATACCAATAGCAATTTGCAGCGTGTTATCGTTAGCCGTAATAATAGAAAAAATAATCAGTTTAAGAACCAAAAAAATTATTGTCCCTGAAGTTAAAAGTGTTATCAACAGTCTTACTTCCGAAGATGATATCAAACTAGCTCTTTCGGTTTGTGATCAACATAGAGGTGTTCTTTCCAATCTTATGAGAACGGTATTACAACATCAGGGGACATCCTATCTCGCAGTGCGGGATGAACTTTCTGATAATGGACGACAAGAAGTTAGAGTTTTAGAAAAAGGTCTGCTTATCTTAGAAACAGTTGCTGCTGTAACACCAATTCTAGGTCTATTGGGAACAGTTGTTGGGATGATAAAAGTTTTTAATGTAATCTCGGTGCAGGGTGTGGGAGAAGCAGCTGCTCTTTCAGGTGGGATTTCAGAAGCTCTCATTTCCACAGCTGCAGGTTTAACTGTGGGAATTCCTGCCCTCATTTTTTATAATTATTTTTCCAAGAAGACAGAAGATTTGATATTGGATATTGAAAATATCTCTAATAATCTGCTCAAGAAAATAATTGCTTTTCGGAGTGCAAAATAAATGCGGCTTCTTACCAAGAAAACACGAACAGTTGTAATAAGCATCACTTCACTCATTGACGTGGTACTGTTGCTGCTCATCTTCTTCATGCTCACAACTAGCTTTGTGGAACAACCCGGCATGAAGTTGGACCTACCTGAAACAGAAAGCACAACTACGGAAAATACTGATGAACTTACAGTAACAATTTCTTCCGAAGGAGAAATCTATCTTGATAAAGAGTTGCTCAAGCTGGAAAACCTGAAAGAAGCATTACTAAAACATAAAGAAAAAAACGACACTTCCAGCTTGGTGATCAAAGCGGATAAAACAACTCCTCACGGAACTGTGGTTCAAGTGATGGATATTGCCAAGCAAAGTGGATTTGAGAAATTGATCATTGCTTCGGAGAAAGTTAAATAGGCTAATTTTCAATTCAAGCTAAAATAGTTATTCATATTATTTCCTTGCAATTTACATAAACTAAAATCAAATGGAT
>JAVCCD010000129.1 GCA_030765665.1 Candidatus Tenebribacter mawsonii
AATTGCGTAAAATAATGTGAGTTCCCCTGAAAACTCTAGTATGGAACCACCAGTCATGAGGTTTAGCAAAACGGGTCGTAAGAGTATCATTTTCTTTACTGGTTCTGCCGATATATATCTCCCAATTGTCATCGATAGCAATCTTTTTGTATCCCGATTGTTGAGTTTTCTTCTTTTTATTTTTTTCCTGTTTCTCAAAGAATATGTCCGTTTCGGCTAATTCAAAGATTTCTCTTTCTAGTATCTCTATCTCATTTTGTGCATTCTCTATCTGTTGTGTGATTATAACTTTTCCATCTCTCGCTTTCCGGTATTTTTTAAAATACTGCTCAATGTTCTGTTTTGCATCTTTTTCTGGATTCAAAATAATTTCAATTTCCGGAAATTCATTTTCATAATAATTTTGTAGAATTATAGATTTTGCTCCTTTTTTTATGGATGCAAAATTTGCTTTCAAAAGTTCAGCTTGTTGTTTCCAACTTTCTTCTTTCTTTGCAACAAGAAGTTCTTCTTTTTGCTTCTCAATCTTCTTATTCTTCTTCTTAATTTCTTTATTAATTTGCTTTATTTTGTTATTTTTGATTCTATCATTTCTAGCTTTAAAAATCCAGTTAAAATAAAGTTCTTCAAAGAATAAATTCATCGAGTTATAACTTGGTAACTCTCCACTAGATTCCTGGAATTTCTTCACAGATTCAATACTTATTGGAAAATGAATATCATTTTTTTCATTTTTATAATCTGTTTGAGGAGGAGTATACTCTAATCCCGGAAGGATCTGTCTTTGCTTGTTTTCTGCAAAACTTACTTTTTTTATGCAATCAATAATTTGCTCATTATCTCCTTCAACCTTTAAAAGAATAATATTTTGATATCGAGGAATTAGTTCCAATACTAATTTATAAAATTGTTTATTGTTGTAGATATCAATTTTTTGGAAATTCAGAGTTAATATTCTATCGCTTTCAGAAATATTCAACTCATTCAATCGTGCTTTAGAAAGGTGTGTATTCATGTTATTTAACTCGTGTATCTGCTCAAAAGGGATAATCTTGTTATCAGTAAAAAAACAAAAACAATCATGAGAGGAAAGGTTAATATGAAGTCCTTCTTTGCGTTTACTAAATTCAATGAAATATTGGTCTTCAAATTTGCCTAATGATTTGAAAACAAGATTTTGCTCTTTGTTCTCATTCAACCATTCTACCAGATATTTATATTCCATTTTCACCTCAATAAATTACAATCAACAAGAAAAATTATAACTCGTTTCTGTCTATAAAAAGAAGTTAGCCAATTCATTCTAAAAACAAGTATCTACATTATACTTGACATCATGCCTACTCAATGGAGATTTTAGAAAAAATTATTGGGAGGACACAATGAATAAGAAGTTTATTTTATTAGTATCATTTATAATTATTATGATTACAGGATCATATGCTATTGATTCTATTGCATATCCACTTAAAGTAAAAGGAATTGTAGACCTTACCAGAAACTTGGAAAGTTCTGCTTTGAAGCTCGGAGATGCGCTTTTCAATGGTGATGATGTTGAAACAAAAGCAGAATCCTATGCTGCAATTCAATTTGAAGATGAGAGCTCGATCGTTAAACTTTTCCCAAATACAATTCTTAAAATCCGCACAGAAAGAGAGGGTGAAAAGTATAATAAAAAGAGCCTTCTTAAAATGGGAGAACTCTGGGCAAAAGTAGAAAAAGGCACGGGAAAATTTGAAATTGAAACTCCTACAACTGTAGCTTCGGTAAAAGGAACAAATTTCATGTTGACTGTTGCAGAAGATGGCACCACAGAACTTTTTACATTTGAAGGAGAAGTTATCTTCCAAAACAAAATTACTGGTGAAGCTGGATCTATACTCGCCGGACAGCGAGGTATCATATCTGGTAGTGACCCCATAAATATTCTACCTATCGATCCTGAGTTAATTGATGAATCTCAAAGCGAATTTATCAATGAAGAATACGAACCGATTCGAGTAGAGGAAATTCCTACAAGAGAAAGAGAAGAGATTCCACACGAAGCACCTGAAGTTATTAAGGAAGAAGAAGTTGAAACTGAAGATGAAGCTGAAGATTCATCATCTTCCGGACCATTTAATATGGGTGGAGGGGTTGGTTCTGTAATGTTGGGTGAAGAAACTTACACTCAGATCAGATTAATGCCTGAACTCACTTTTGGGAAATTTGGACTTGGACTGGATATTGATTTGATGATAGATAGTAACGGTGATGTCAGAACTGAAGATTGGGATAGTTTTGAAGACTATGTAAATAAAGTTTATTATCTCCGTTATGGGGAACGGGGAGATGCGTTTTATGGAAGACTTGGCGGTTTTAAATCGTATACTTTGGGTCATGGTCTGGTTATGAAAGATTATTCTAATATGCTGCGATATCCTGAATTTAAACAGATCGGTATTCAACTTGGTGGCAATCTTCCTGTAGCTGGAATGACAGCAGAATTGTTTACTTCCAATGCTGTGAAAAATGAAGTACTGGGTGGAAGATTGACCATTCAACCATTGAGTAGCACTGATATTCCATTATTAAGCAAACTTGTTTTTGGTGGAACAGT
>JAVCCD010000179.1 GCA_030765665.1 Candidatus Tenebribacter mawsonii
AATGAAATGCTTCGAATCAGATGCGCAGTTTACAATGGCACATATGATAACGTCTTTGAAAGGTACAAGAAGACTAATTCGCGCGATGCTTGCCCCCAATTATGTTAACAAACCGGTAATGCTCCCGTTAGCATCAATAAAAGGATGCAATGTTTCACCTAGTGCAATTCTCAGTAATTTGCATCCTGTTATACAATTATTTTTGTCGTAGTTTGCTAAAAACATTTCATCTTCAAATGTTCTGCCATATTTTGTTTGATACTTGATTTCAATATTGTCGTTGTTTTTATAAGTTTCACTCAGTTTTTTCACATGTTCAGGTTCGAATTCAAGGTATTCAGAAATAGGTTGTAATTCACCATCAATTGACGGATAGTCTTTGTCTGTAATACACAGCACTTTCTTATCAATTGGATTATTTGCATAAACTTTTAAAAAATGGTTAAAGTGTTTTCCTCCTATTTCAACAATAGAAATATGGTCATCTTCATATGAACAACCCAATTTTTCCATAAACCTTGGCAATAATAGTTTTTCAGCAATTCCTTCAACAAGAATCACCCTGCTCGCAAAAAGCATATCAGACCTTGTGACATCCAAAAATTTCATCATGTGATTTTTAGCTTTTTCAGCATCTTTTGGATTTTCAGGATCAATAAATTGCTCTTTTAAACTTCTTGATATTCCATCGGCAGCATTATTTTCTCTTTGATAATCAAGCATATAAATATTATCAAGTCCTGCGACTGCTGTAATATTTGAAGAATGTGTAGTGACAAATATTTGTTGCTTTAATTTGTCTTCATCATCAATTTTCCTAAGATAAGAAAACAATTTATATTGCATAGCTGGATGTAAATGAGCTTCAGGTTCCTCAAGACAGAGCATACGAAAATCCTTCTCCTGGCTTATCTCAACTAATTTAATCAGCATATACATATTAATTAGATTATTATAGCCAACTCCATTATGTGATAATGGTATTATGTATTCAGATTTAGTATCTTTTACATCAATTATATACGAGTCTGAAATTGAGGGATCTAATCGTACATCTTGGGCAATTGCGACATTGCCTTTAGCTAATCCTATTTCATTTTTCTCCTGTTCTACAATAGTACTTATTTTTGTGAGAACAGGAGAAATATTTGTTTTCATCTCTTGTGAAATTGCCTGTTTCATTGTTTGAAATGACGATGCATTTTGGTCATCTTTTATAAAGTCATTTATGGTTTTACGTGTTTCTCTATAGACTGCATTAGTATTACGTTCCGCTTCTATAAAGTCTATTTTAAAAAGTTCCTTGACTTCTTTTTTGTCAGCAAGTAATTTGCTGGTTCCATTAGTGAATTCCCACGCAAAGTATTTCAAAGACAGCTCTAATGCATCAAGGTATTTTTGAAGGGTATCTGCTTCAGTTACTTGCTTAATGTAATTATCCAACTTGTTAGGATTAATGGCATATTTCATATTTATATTTGCAATTATGTTGTACTGAGTTGGCTTTTCCTGACTTCCTTTTTGCTCTTCAATTTTGTCCATTCCTAAAAATGATAGTAGTTTTATAATACTTTCATCATCAGTATTTTCTTCAGATATTTCATGATATATCTGAAATTCAATTTCTATTTGAGGTGCTTCCTTTTTGTATAATTTTTCAAAATTATTTAAAATGGTATTCTTGTTAAAATCATGAATGGTTATAGAATCAGGATCAGCCATAAGTTCAATTGCTCTTAGCAAATTAGTTTTTCCTGAATTATTTGAGCCAATTATTACGTTTAAACCATCCTTAAAAGTCATCTCAAAATCAGAAAAATGTCTATAATTTTTAATTTTGATATTTTGAATATACATGTCTTTACCTCATAGAATATTTAAGCAAGGCAATAATGGCGTTTGCATACATCACATTGCAATTCCAATATCATTGATAAACACTTAGGTTTCTAATCTCCTACATCATTTTAGATATTGTAAATGTATTGATTTCTATAACATTCCACTGTTGATGTTAGTTGCAGTGAAAAACTATCAAGCAATTACACATAACGATCCCAAATCAGCGGCACCGGCAGTATGGCGTCCGCTGCATTTGGTTGGTTATGCTTTTTTCTGCCTTTCGATAATACTTTTAAGAATAGATTGGATTGATTCTTTATCGGATTCGTAGGCCCTATCGATGTCATCAGATACTACTGCACAAACGATATCCTCTATTGAGACCCTATCAACAATCGATTCAGGCAAAATGTTGAATGAAAACTTTTCTCCCGGCCTCAACTCTCTGCGTCGTTGGAATTCGTTTGTAACAGCATCTGACGGTGGAAAAAGAGTTCTATTATCCTTCAATCTTATTTGCACATTTCCGAGAAATACAGTCATTGGCGAATGGTTTTGAACCTCTAAGATCAGGATATCATTAGTTTTACCTGTCGGCATTTGCACAAACCCACCATTCACTTTGATTCGAACATCGGGCTTAGGAAGGGTGGTTGGTTGGAGTTCATGAAATTGCGAAACATTACCCCGATCTTTTGACAGAAACGCGGCAATTACTTTTGTAAGATGCAAAACAAATTGCTGTTTCAAATTCTCGATATCGCTATAAGCTCCAAGCAAGCCTTCCTGTTGATATTTGTTCTTGATTTCCTGAAGTCGCTTGAATTGTTCTATATCTAACGTTCCTTGAGGAACGGCTTGTGAAGAAAAATATATCAATACTCTTTTTCCGCTTTCTCTAATCTTTTCGATTTCTTCGATTGAACCAGAATCGTAATCTTCTGTTGGGGTTCCGAGTCTGTACCAAAATACTGCAACAGCGAAGTCACAGTCCTCAACAATTTGGGAGTTTAGAACTTTTTGCGGTGGGGCTGACATGTCTGGGGCCGAGTGTATCTCCCATCTTATTAGCTCTACACGAGCTCCAAGTGCGTCACCTATTTGTGCATTCCAGCGTGTTACGGAATCTGACAATGCATCCCGCTCTTTTTGAACATCTCCAGGAGATATCA
>JAVCCD010000033.1 GCA_030765665.1 Candidatus Tenebribacter mawsonii
AATATTAAAGAACGTTCACTGATTGCTATTGATACTGATACTCAAGCATTTTATGATATGATGGACGCTGCAAGATTACCTAAGAAAACTGATGAAGATAAAAAGATTAGATCTAATGCAATTCAGGAAGCAACTAAAAAAGCAATCTTGGTTCCTCTGGAAACACTGGAAATTGCATTAGAAGCTGCAAAGCTGGCAACAAAAGTTGCAAAGATTGGTAATACTAATGCTTTATCTGATGCAGGAGTTGCTGCAATTACAGCCAACGCAGCAGCTAAAAGTGCATATCTAAATGTGACGATAAATATGGGAAGTATCGAAGACGAAAAATTTAAATTTGATATTCTCACAAAATCTGAAGAAGTCTTAAAGAAAACTAATAATCTTGCATTGCAAGTTGAAAAAGAAATAAAAAGTAATATTTAGGATAATGCGAAATTTATAAATTTTCGTGATAAATATGGAAAATATCCAAAATCTTATTAAATTAATGCAGTCGGCTATTTCTCCAATCATCCTCATTTCAGGAGTTGGATTGCTGTTACTTTCTTTTACTAATCGTCTCGGTCGAATAATTGATCGAGCCCGGTTTCTTGTTAAAGAAAAGGAAAATGGAAATCAAAGTGAGATCATTCCTATACAGATTAGCATCCTTTATACACGCGGGAGACTCCTTAGAATTGCAATAACCAGTATCGTTATAACCATACTATTAGCTAGCTTGATGATTCTCTTGTTGTTATTCAGCCATTTCACAAATTTGGACATAGGGTTCCTCTTTTTAAGTTTTTTCATCATTGCAATTTTATCATTAATCATATCAGTAATACTTTTTTTGATAGATGTAACAATCAGCTTAAAAGCTCTGAAAATTCAAGTTAAAGAATTTATCTGATTATGAAATACAAACACCTTTTTGGTCCAGTACCTTCACGTAGATTAGGAATTTCTCTTGGTGTAGATCTTGTTCCACATAAAGTATGTAGTTTAAATTGTGTTTATTGTGAAGTGGGAAGAACTACAAATCTTACTATTGAAAGAAAAGAGTACATTCCACTAATTGATATTTTAACCGAACTTGAAAACTATCTTAATGAAAAACCAGATCTTGATTACATAACTTTTTCGGGAGCAGGAGAACCACTCTTGCATAACGGAATAGGAAAAGTTATTTCGTTCATCAAAGAAAATTATCCGCAATATAAGCTAGCGCTTCTAACAAACTCTACTCTGCTCTATGATGAAAATGTAAGAATGGAAATTTTAGATATCGATCTGCTTCTACCCTCTCTTGATGCTGTTAGCGATAACGTGTTTAAAAAATTGAATCGACCAAATTCAAAATTAGATAATAGCAAGATCATTGAAGGCATGATTAAATTTAGAGAAGATTTTCTTGGGAAGATCTGGCTGGAAGTTTTCATTGTTCCCGGATTAAATGACACTAAAGATGAACTGGAACTTCTGAGAAATACTATTAATGATATTTCACCTGATCAAGTGCAACTAAATACTCTTGACCGCCCTGGAACAGAAAGTTGGATAAAACCAATTACAAAAAATAGAATGGAAGAAATCGCTGATTTTCTTAAACCATTGCCAGTTGAAATTATCGCTAAATTCCAATCTAGAAATAAAGTTAAAAGTTATAAAAAAGATGTTGAACAACAAATAATTGAAACAATAAAACGTCGTCCATGCACAGATATAGACCTCTCGGAGATGTTAGGTATTCATATAAACGAGATCAATAAATACCTTAGCGAACTTTTACTTGAGGGTTCTGTAACTTCTAGCCAACAAGAGAGAGGAACCTTCTTCCGTGCAAAATGAAAGTAAAACAAGATTCCAATCTTGCTCTTCCTCGAAACATGAAAGTAAAACAAGATTCCAATCTTGCTCCTTCTCGAAAAATGAAAGTAAAACAAGATTCCATTCTTGCTCTTCCTCGAAAAATGAAAGTAAAACAAGATTCCAATCTTGCTCCTTCTCGAAAAATGAAAATAAAACAAGATTCCAATCTTGCTCCTTCTCGAAAAATGAAAGTAAAACAAGATTCCAATCTTGCTCCTTCTCGAAAAATGAAAGTAAAACAAGATTCCAATCTTGCTCCTTCTCGAAATCGGAATTTCGAGTTACTTAATATGAAAATAGATAAAATGACAGAGTTAATTAAATCTGAATTGGAACTTCATCCCAAGGCTCAACTTATAGACTATTATAAACTTTTTTTTCAGGGTACATTCGGTCCTGGTCACATCATTTCCGATAAAAACTCTGCCCTGAAATTTCTCAGAACTGAATTTGATGAGTCTACAATTTTTGAAGAATTTGATTTTCAAAACATTAGTTATGTTAATAATTTTTATCGTGTTAATTTGAATGTTATAAATAGAGGAATGATCTCTTTTGATGATTTTTTGGATGCCTTTCTTAAAAGTGCAGAACTGAGAAATAAAATCAGCTACGAGATATGGCTAGAAGAGTGGGAAAAAATCGAGAAACAAATCAATATTATGAAAATGCCAATTGAATACATAGAAGTGCAATCTACAGAATTGTGGAAAATCATCAAGAATGGAAATCTTGTGAGTCATAGTGAGATTTATCGTAACACTTATTCTCCACATTATCGTTTGATCAATGCAATACAATTTAAGAGAATAACTTGCTGATTTTATATTTAGTTACAGTAATATTAGTAATAATTTCTTTTATTATTAACAAACAAAAAACAATAAAAGCTTTGAAAATTGCTATTAAAAAATTCAGTAAAATTATGCCTGCTTTTCTCACAATGTTAATTTTGATCTCAATAGTCCTATATGTATTTCCTCAAGAATTGATTATAAAATATTTGGGAATTGGAAACAAATATATTAGCACATTAATTGCATCCCTCATCGGTTCAATTACATTAATGCCAGGATTCATTGCCTTCCCACTTGCTGGTATATTACATCAGCAAGGTGTACCTTATATGGTTCTCTCTGCTTTCACAACTACTCTAATGCTTGTAGGGATTATCACATTCCCGATTGAAAGAGAATTCTTAGGAATAAAAATCACGATTATAAGAAATTTAACATGCTTTGCAATTGCTATTATTGTGGCAATTGTAACTGGTTTTGTTTTCGGAGAGATTGGAATATGAAGAAAATCTTGAAGATTTCGATATTTATTTTCTATTTCCTTTTTATAGGATTTTCATTAATTTTTCATTTAGAAAGTGGTGAATTGATTGCACAAAATTTCTTGAGTTTTGCATTTTCAATGTTAAAAATTGTTCCAGTTGCATTTGTTCTAATCGGATTATTTGAAGTGTGGGTAAAACGAGAAACAATTGAAAAACATTTAGGAGACAATTCTTCGTGGCTGGGATTTTTATGGGCAATACTACTTTCTGGTACTACCGTAGGAGGATTGTATGTTGCGTTTCCAATTGCTGCTGTTCTTCACAAAAAAGGTGCCAAATTGAGTGTAATCTTTACATACTTAGGAGCAAGTGCTATATGTCGAATTCCAATGATGATTTTTGAATCATCATTTCTTGGAATCAAATTCACACTGGTGCGTTTGCTGGTTTCATTGCCATTGATAATTATTTCATCTGTTATTATGGGCAATATTTTAACCAAGACTAATTATGCAATCGCAAGGCACTAATTATTAATAATTATTCATAAAATTAAGAGGAGAAATTAAATGTTTGAGTATCAACAACATAGTAAATTTTTTGCGCAAGTAGCAGGTTCCATGGAAGACCTTGGAGCGATGGAGTTAAAAGAATTCGGAGCAAAAGAGATAACACCAGTTTATCGTGGAGTTCATTTTAAAACAGATATATCCCATATATATCGCATTAACTTTCAAAGTAAATTTATCAGCAGGATACTGGCTCCCCTTATTACATTTGATTGCCACAGCACAAAATATCTTTATAGTACAGCATCTAATATCGAGTGGGATAAACTTCTAAACAATAGTAAAACTTTTGCGATCTACTCAAATGTTTCCAATAGTAAAATTACGCATTCGAGATATGCATCTCTGGTTCTAAAAGATGCGATTGCCGATTACTTCACAAAAAAGTACAGTGAACGACCCGACATTAATACCGATTCGCCTGATGTTGTGTTCAATCTTTTTATTCACAAAAACAGAGCTACCATTAGTTTGGATACATCAGGAGAACCTCTTCACAAGCGTGGATAC
>JAVCCD010000249.1 GCA_030765665.1 Candidatus Tenebribacter mawsonii
TTAATAAATACTAAAAAATTTTGGAGGAAAAATGAAAAAAATAATAGTAATTGCATTGATTAGTATAATGCTAATGAGTATCCCATTGTTTGCAAAATCAAAAGTAAGAATGGGTATTGTGTTAGGTGAAATAACAGGTGAACAATATGGTGTTCAAATAAAAAAAATTACTAAAGAAAGTCCTGCAGAGAAAGCTGGATTAATCGCAAAAGATATATTAATGAAGATCGATGGAGATAAGATTTATACTATTGATCAATTAAAAAAAATGCTCTCTTTTCTTGAACCAGAGCAAAAGATAACAGTAACATATAAGAGAGATGATAAAACCGATACATGTACTTTAGTCTTGGAAGAACGCAAGTTGCCAGAAGTTTCTAAAAGAACCTATATGGGCGTTTTCTTGAAAGATCTGAATGAAAAGATAAAGAAGAAATTGAAGCTCGAAAAGCCATATGGAATAATGATAAGTAAGGTTGTAGAAGATTCTCCAGCTGATGAAGCTGGGTTGAAAGATGAAGATATTCTTCTAACTTTTGCTAAAGAGAAGATCTTTACCACAGATCAATTAGTAAAAATGTTGAAAAATTTCAAACCCAATGACGAAATTGCTTTGAAGATTATCAGGAGCAAGAAAACTAAAAAACTTAAAATAATCTTAGGTGAAAAAGAAGATAAAGTTTACTATTCAGGACTTAATACCTCATCTAATATCTTTAACATACCTGAGAATGTTCTATTTTATCAATATGATCTCCCTGGTCACAACAAATGGATAGGAGTAAAGTTAGATATTAAAACAGAGAAAACTGAGAAAGAAGGTAAGAAAATTATAACTAAAGAGAAGAAGATAACAGAAGTTATTAAAGGAACTCCAGCAGAAAAAGCCGGACTGCAAATAGGTGATATAATTGTTGCTGTAGAAAGTGATAAAAATCTGGAGATTGGCAAGGCTCTTGCAAAAAAGGAAGTTGGTGATGAAATTATTCTAACTATAGAAAGAGATGGTAGAGTTCAAGACATTGTTGTTAGTATTGGTAAAAGAGAATATGATAAGTCAAAAAAGGATGTTCAAGTTACAATAGAGGACGGTGAAATTAAGTTATTAATAAACGGTGTTGAGAAAAGTATAAGTGATTTTGAATATCTTCGCCAAGGTCTGGATGAAATTGAAATGATCAAAAATATAAAATCAGATGTGCTTGATGAAGTTCATGAAGAGCTGGAAAAAGTAAAAGAAGAGATGGAAAACATAGACTTAAATATTGAGATATTTGATGCAGAAGACGATCTCTAATATCCTCCCTAAAGGCTGTTAGATAAAAACAAAGACCCTTGATTATTCAAGGGTCTTTGTTTTATAAATATGAGTTTTTACTCATTAAATTTTTCAACTTGATAGATATATATTTCGCAATCTGGATCTTTATAAGCTTCTGCTGGTAATCCTGCTTTAGAAGAGCATAAACTTCTCAGAAAAGTTTCACGATCCCAACCGGTATCAGTTGCAACTTGCGGTAAATAGACACCACTATGAAGACCTTTTTTTATCCATACACCATCAATACCCATTCGGATCTTTTTATAATCTGAAATTTTTTCCATAGGTGACAACACTGAAATCTCGATTTTAATTTCATCAATTTCATGTGCTTGAATTGGTTGAAATCGTGGATCTTCAAATGCTGCTGCTGTTGCCATCTTGATAACAGCTTTAAAAAGAGGTATATGGGCATGCATGTGCCCAATACAACCCCGTAAATTTCCTTCTTTATGAAGTGTAACGAATACTGCTCGGGATTCTAATAAAATAGAATTATCTGGCTCTTCAATTGATAATTGTTTGTTGTTTATTAAATAATATTTTATACTATCTCTAGCTAATTCTAATAATTGTAGTTTAAGATTGTTAATCATGAAGCTAGATTTTCTCGATCTTTATTACTACTCATTAAAATTTTACGCATAAAATCTTTTTCTTTCTTATTTAATGGAACAGCCATTAGTTTCTCCTTATATTATATGTTTATACAAAATTATCTATTTTATCCGGATTCCCCAACGAATAATATCAACTATTTTATCTTTCATGTCTTCTAATGAAAAGGATTGTTTTTTTGTAGACCACTCTGTAAGTAAGAAGTCCATTGTACCGAATATAATTACCGTTAGAGCTTTAGAGTCTATAGATCTGATACTATTTTCTTTAATTGCATCTATAATTAGTCTTTCTATATATGAGATGTATTCTTTTAGGGGATTGTAAGAAGGATACAAGTCATAAAAATCTGGACTTTGTCTCAATTCAATAGCTAAAAATCGAGCGATAGCAGGTTGTTTTGTAAATATACCAACATGTAAATCAATAAATTTTGTAAAACGATCTAGGGCTGTCTTTTCTAAAGCTATTTTACTTCTCATTTCAATTAATATATCTTCAATAAGTCCATCAAATGCAGAGACAAGCAAGTTCTCTTTGTTATTGAAATATAAGTAAATCGTACCATCAGCAACATTAGCTAACTTTGCTATATGAGATATTTTAGCTTTATGAAAACCATTATGGGAAAACACTTCTATGGCAGCTTTGATGATAGCATTTTTTTTTGATAATTGCTTATCAGATAGAATATTTTTATTTTTGCCCATATTATTTCCTTTAAATTATTAATGATATAGTCTATATACAAAAATTGAGTGAATGTTCAATGTGTCAAATTGTTTATGAATTAAATTCAGTTATATATGAATATTAAAATGAAAGTGTGATGTATTGTAAAATTTTAATTTTTTTTTTTAGAATTCCAAAAAATGAACAACTATTGTATCATCAGTATAATGCCAATTATTTGATTATAATTAAGATACTTCACTGTAAATATCAATTCTTTAAACATTAGCCTTCCAATTTGCACCGGAAGGCTAATAGCAAATAGATTATTATATTACCACTTGTTAAGTATTTTAGCAGAAAGTAGTAAGTTAATCTCCTCCTGCTTTTTCATAAGTCGATACTTATTTTGTATACGGGCAAGCTGAGTATTTTGGAAATCAATTTTAGACCGCTCAAGATCTAACAGGCTTATCATTCCTAAACGGAAATGTTCTTGTGCCATGTTCAAATTTTCTGTAGCTAATTCCAGTTTATCTTCATAAAGTTCAAATGATCTTTTCAGTGTTGCCAAATCGTTTTGCAGGTTAAGTAATTGGAGACCATAATCTTTCTTGCTCTTCACATAATCAAGTTTCTGGATCTTAAGGTTGCGTCTGCTGCGAATGACCTCTTCTAAATCATCCATTACACCAAATATGTTCCAACTTGCACTAAGAGTTAGGGATTGTGAGTCGCGAGAGTAATCTGAGAAACTGTTAACATCACCCAGATCAGAATGAGCAAAACTATATCCTATCGAGATAGTTGGCAAAAGGCTCAAATTTTTCTTCCAGATCAGAATTCATACTCATCACGAGAAGATTTTCATTATCAAATCCCAGATCTTTTTTCTGCATATACTTCAGTTGTGAGTAGATTACACCAGTTCCAATGAGTAGAAAAACAGCCGGAGTGAACTGAATTATTACAATTATAGTGCACAGGACCAGTCCTTTTCCTTTACTCACAAGCTTTGCTTTGAAAATATCAACGGGAGAATAAGATGATAGGATAATGGCTGGATAACTACCGGAAATAATTCCCAGAATTATAACTCCACTGATTCCCAGCGAAGAATCTTATTTAGAAATTCTGCTGAAGCAATCTCTACTGCTAACCTTAAAAATCAAAATTTAATAAATCCTGCAATTGCTTCTTCCATAATTTCTTGCAGTTAGCAATTTCAGGGTTGATTGATAGAGACAAACTGAGAGAAACCTTAAAAGGATCAAACAAGAAGTTGATCTGAGAGAGATCCTCTTCAAGGTTAAGTTTAAATTTATAGTTTCTTCTAACTTTTGTTTTAGATGTTTTCTATGAATTCATTTTCATGTTTTTTCATAGTTCTTCTTATCTTCTGAACATATACGTTGCCTTCTGTAGAATATTTTGTAAGTTCATTTGCAAGTTTGTAGGCATCTATAGGCTCATTTGTTTCGCGGAAATTTTTCCGTATTTTTCTCAAATCATAATAAGCTTTATGAGTATTTAAATTCCTTAAATAACATTGTATTGATTGATTTACTGTCTCATATTTTGCGACGTAGAATCTGGATCCTTCTGCACGTTTTTTTGGCACTATCCCCTTACTTGATGATAATGTTCTCATCCCAAAAAGGTTATTAGCTCTTTTAGCAAAACCGGAAGTTCCGTATGCTGATTCGATCGCTGCTTGAGAAATTACCATTAATTCTGGTATAACATCAATTCTTGTTAATAGATATGATAATTCTTTTTTATTTGTGTGAGAGAAATTATGTAATTTATAATATTCTGCTTTATTATTTAGCCAGTTTATATTCTCAATATCTAGTTTTTCTTTCTCAAATTTAGTAATCAAGTTAATCAATTTGATCCTGTCATGCATGATATAACTATTCTCTGATTTGATGATAGGTCTGATGAAGCTTAAAAATGACTCTATGTTTTCTTCATAAGTTAATGAATGAGAGAAATTTGGCACTGAAGTGAATTGCTCAACTTCAAATATTGTTGTATTTTTCAACTGTGATGCATAAACAATATCTGTTACTGTAAAAGCAACGAATACTAATATCATTACAATTGAGAACAATTTAGTACGATACACTGAATCTCCTTTTATATTTTTATTAATTTTTTTTCTAAAAAATATCTGGGGAAAAACTTTTTTGTAGCTAATAGTGTCAAGTAGAATAATCTGAATAAAAACCATAATACTTCTAAGAACAGCAATATAGCTCAAATAATTGTCATAATAATCGAATAAAAATATAAAATATATATCTATGAACTACTCTACTTTCGAATAATATATTTGACAATAATTTGCTTAAAAATTCTTTTACCTTATTCTATAGTAGATTAGTGGAAAGGAATATAGTAGAAAATAAAGTGAAGACTATGTTTGCTTTTTGAGTCTTAAATACTGAATTGAAAGATTAAGGAGGATAAATGTCACGTTTAGATTTAGTTGTTCTGGGCTTCTTGAACAGGCAACCCATGCACGGTTACAAGATAATCGGCTATTTTGAAAAACGCGGAATCTATATGTGGACGCGGGTAAAAACGCCGTCTGTATATAAAGCCCTACAAAGGCTTGAAAAGAAAGAATTTATCACTGGAGAATTGAAGCAAGAAGGAAATAAGCCAACCCGAAAAGTGTTTACAATTACAGAATCTGGAAGAGAATATTTTATGGAAATTTTACGATCATTCCTATGGGGAAAAGGTCAATTTCAAAATCCGTTTGATTTTTGGAATGCATTTCGATTCATTCAAAAGAATATTACTCGTTTAGAATTTTTAGAAATCATTGAACAACGTGAGAAACAGCATGAAGAGATAGCAAAAAAAATGAGTGAGAAACATAAGCATGCTGTAGAATGCGGTGATATGCCTAAGTTTCCTTTCTATGGAAAAATCTTACATAATTCGATGCTTGAGGTGAAAAAAAATGAACTAAAAATGTTGGATGAATTAAAAACAGCAGCTATGTTAAAAGAGAATCAAAAAGACTTTAAAGAGGAGCCAGAATGAAAAAAATAATACTAATATTAATGATCGCAACGTTTACCTATGGGTTATTTGCAGAGATATTAACTTTGGATATTGCAAAAAAACTAGCCTTATTAAATAATCCTGAATTGCTTGCTGCTGAAGAAGCAAATAAAGCCAGTAAAACTAACTTATGGAAAACCTACCTTTCTGTTGTGCCAAGTGCAACACTCAGTGGTAATGCAACATATTTTGATGAAACTCAAACTATGCAAAATGGTATTGACGAATATGATGCATCTTCCAGTTATCAACTTCTTGTGAATCAACCACTTTTTAATGGTGGTAAAGTTTGGCTTGGTGCTGGCATATCAACTGATGCTCATAAAATATCCAATGCATCTTATACAAGTACAAAACTTAGCACAATTGTGAATCTGGAAAAAAAATATTTTGCAGTATTAAAGAGTAAAACACTTCTAGAAATTGCTGAGAAGAATTTGCAGAATTCCACTACTAATGCTGAAATAGCAAAAGTAAAATATGAAGCGGGAACACTCTCTAAAGCTGGATCTCTGCAGCTGTTATCAGAACAAGCCAATAAAGAAGTAAATCAAATTCAAGCTGAAACAATGTATCAAACAAGTTTGTTGGATTTAACTAATTTTTTACAATTAGATAACATAACTGAAATGGAAGAAGTAGATAAAAATCTCTATGAAATTGAATTAGAAAAATTGAAGGAATTGAATATTAATGAAATAGGAATTCTCGTCGAAGAGATTATGAATTTAGGATTATCACAAAATCCCACTTTGAAGATTTCTGAGTATTCTGTGAAAACAAGCAGTAAATCTATGCTAATGGCTGGTGGGAATTTCTTGCCAACCTTTAACCTGCAATATTCAAAACGTTGGTCTAAATACGATTTTGAAGATGAATATACTGATGGTGTTGGTCAGTTGGGCTTGAATATTTCTCTACCGATTTTTCCACTTGTAGATAATGGTCTGGAAGTAGCTACTGCCAGACATAATTTAAAACAAGCAAAATACAATTTACAATATGCCGAGAACAGTATTGAACTTGCTATTAAAAGTTCAGTTCTAAACATGGTGTCAGCTGCTAAGACGGTTTATTCTTCTCAACTCTCTTTAGAGTATTCCAGCGAAACTTATAAGCAGATGAAAGAACGATTTATCAATGGTCAGATAACAGCTAACGAACTTCTCTCTACTGAAATTATGTACACATCTGCTCAAAATCAATTTGCGACAAGTTTCTATGATTATCTAACTGCAAAATCTTCACTTATGCAGCTTATGGGAACAGAAGATCTTGAACAATTAAATAAGATTATAAAAGGAATATAGGGAGACAACGATGAAAAATATAATAAAGATCTCAATAATTTTCACAATAGCTTTTATGCTTTTAACTTCATGCAGTAAGCGCAATGTAAAGGATGGATTCAAACAGGAAACAAAAGAGGAAGCAATCTTAGTAATGGTTCAGGACATGCAACCCAGGAATTTGGATAAATTTATCAAGATCGCTGGGAAACTGGAAGGAATTACTGATGTTAACTTGATGAGTGAAACAAGCGGTAAGGTTGTAGAAATATATAAAAATCTGGGTGATTGGGTAAAGAAAAATGAAGCAATTGGTCGTGTAGATAACATAGATGCAAAGAATCAATTGAAACAGGCGGAAGCTGCACTAATGGCAGGAGATGCAAATCTCGAATCAGCGAATATCAGCTTCCAGGTTTCCCAAAATCTATATGAAAAAGATGTGGTGTCAGAGAGTGAAATTTTGCAAGCAAAGAGCACACAAAAAAATGCTCAAGCTGGCTATAATGGTCTTTTAGCATCACTTGAAATGGCTCGCAAAAATTATGAAAATTCAGAATTTGTTGCACCAGTTTCCGGTTATATTGCTGAATTGAATTTGGAAGTTGGGGAAATGGTGAGCATGGGTAAACTTATTGCCGGAATCGTTAATTCAAAAAAACTAATGATCAAAACCGGAATTAGTGAATCTGATATTTCATACGTGAAAAAAGGTGATACTGTCTCAATTGAATATCATGGTTCTAAATATGATGGTGAAGTAACAGGTGTAGGAATTCGACCTGCCAGTGGTAGCAATAACTATCCTGTAGAAATTGTTCTATCAAATTCACAAAAGGTTTTGTTCCCGGGAATGGTTATCGAAGGTCAGATTTATTCTCAAACCTATGATAATGTTCTTTATACTTCTATCGAAAATTTACGAGAAAAATATGATCAAACTTTTGTTTATGTAATAAATAATGAAAACAGAGCTGAGTTAAGGATCGTTGAACTGGGAGAAAAAGTGGCAAACAATGTTATCATTACTGTTGGTTTGAAAGCCGGGGATAAACTTGTGATAGATGGTATCGACAGCCTTACTGAAGGTGCTCTGGTTGAAGCCAGAAGCGGATTCAGCGCTAAATAGCGTCGAAAGGGAGATGATATGTCTTTAGCAAAATTTTCCGTCGAAAACGGCGTACTGATAAATATGATCATGATCATTGTATTCATTTTTGGTGTGATGACAATGATAAACATGCCAAAAGAAGAAGCTCCAGCTGTAGATTTTGGCGCGTTTTATATCATGGTCGGTTACCGTGGTGTTTCCCCTTCAGAAATTGAGAAGCTGATTGTAAAACCAATTGAAGATGAAATCTCCGATTTGGCTGATGTTGATTACATTTCTTCTACAGCTTCCGAAGGAAGAGCTACTATTTTCATCAGCATGGATCCAAAAGCCGATATCGATGAAGCCTGGGCAAATTTAAATACAGAGATGGATAAGCTGAATAATCTGCCAGACGGTGCTGATGATCCGTATCTTTTACAACTGAAGATGCGAGAGGTAAATGAAATGTGTACCGTTGCCCTAGGGGGTGATCTTTCTGATAATGCTCTCAGAGAACTGGCCGATGACTTCAAAGATGAATTGCTGGATGTGGAATTTGTCTCCAAAGTTGAAATTGCCGGAACCAGAGATCGTCAGATCTGGCTGGATACAAACATTCAAAAGCTTACGCAATATGGGCTTACATTGGATGATCTTTCCAATGCTGTAAATATGCGAAATTTAAATGCTCCTGGTGGGTCCATCAAAGTTGGCTATGCCGATTTTCTGATTAGAACAATGGGAGAATTTGATAATGTTGATGAGATCAGCGATTTGGTTGTGAAAATGAGTGATAACGGTAGTACAGTGCGCATCAGTGATGTGGCAACTGTGCGAGATACTTTGGAAGAAGCTGAAACCATTAGTAAATTGAATACGCAAAAAGCTGTAACAGTGCAGGTTTATAAAAAAGCTGACGGCAATATCATCAGTGTGATGGAAAATATCCGAGAAGAAGCCAAAGAATTTGAAAAACGGGTTGATGGTTTGAAAGTAGAAGTGCGTAACGATGGTTCTATCCGCGTAAGAAACAGCATTTCTACCTTGGGTAATAACGCAATGTTAGGGATCTTTTTAGTTTTCATCGTCTTATGGATTTTCATAGGTTGGAAAAACGCTCTTTTTGCTGCCTGGGGAATACCTTTTAGTTTTTTGCTAGCTTTCATCCTGATGGATTACCTGGATGTTACACTAAATAACCTTACTTTATTCAGTTTGATCCTTGTGCTGGGGATGATCGTGGATGATGCGATCATTGTTCTAGAAAATATACATCGTTATAGAGAAATGGGATTTAGCCCTAAAGAAGCTGCAATAAAGGGAACACAGGAGATTACATGGCCGGTGGTGGCAGCTGTAGCAACAACTGTAGCTGCATTTTTCCCACTTCTTCTTATGGAAGGAACTATGGGCAAGTTTTTTAGTTTCTTTCCTATCGTTATTTCTCTAGCCTTAGTAGCATCCTTATTTGAAAGTTTAGTTATTCTCCCTTCTCACGTTGCAGAATTGGGCGGGAAAGGAAACTTTAATAAAAAGAATAAAGAACACAAATTACATGATTGGCTGGTGAAAAAATACCGTAAAAATATCAAAAAAGCACTCAGACATCGTGGTTATGCGATGCTAATTCTCATTGTTGGATTAGGATTATCGGGATTGGTTGTAAAATTGGGATTAGTCAAAACTCAATTTTTCTCACGGGGTGCCCCCAAAACACTGGTTATAAATTTGGAAACTCCTCCCGGAACATCCCTGGAAAAAACAGATGAAGTCGTTACTAAGATCGAAAATTTCATCCTGAATATGCCTGAAAAAGAAGATATTGAAGCTGTAGTGAGTACGATCGGTAAATATAGGGAAAATCATAATGATGAAGTGGATACAAAGAATGCTGAAGTAAAGATAGATCTGGTTGAATTGGATGAAATGAAATTTTCTCATGCCCAGATCAGAAACCGTATTAGAAAGTATATAGCTACTATTCCTGCTCTATATTCTTATACCTTTAAAGAAGGAGGAAGAAGTGGACCACCTACCGGAGAAGATATAGAAATTCGTGTGAAAGGTGATGACCTTACACGTCTGGAAGAAATTGGTGAATACATAATTTCTGAACTGAAGAAAGTACCCGGAACTGCTGATCTGGAAACAAGCTTTGCTGAAGGTAAAAAGGAAATTCGTATTATTCCAAAACATGAAAAAATTGCTATGTATGGTCTGAGCGTGCAGTCGATTTCCCGTTTAGTAGGATATGCTTCCTATGGAGGTTACGTCTCTAAATTCCGCGGCTCAGGAATGGACGAATATGATATTGTATTGCGTGTTCAGGAAGAGCAGATAAGTGATCTATCTGATCTGGAAAATCTTCCCATTCGTACGATTAATGGTGATGTGATAGCCTTGAAGGAAGTTGCCGACCTGGAGATCGGGGCAGGTTATGCCAAGATAGAACATCGTGACCGAAAACGATTAATCAGTATTACCGGATCAGTAACTACATATGAGGAAAATGGTACAATTAAAATGCGTACAGCTGATGAAGTAACAAACCTGATGCGCGGTAGCAAAGCTGCAAACACAACAGGTGTCCTGGAAGGATTTGAAGTCAGATTCCCAGGTTACCAGATCGAGTTTGGTGGTCAGGCTGAACAGCAAAGCAAAACCAGTAATTCTCTTTATTTTGCATTTGGAGTAGCCTTGTTGTTAGTATTTACGATCTTGGCTACACAATTTAAATCTGCTGTGCAACCTTTAATCGTAATGTTTACCATCCCATTTGCTCTCATCGGAGTTATTTTTGGATTACTGGTTACACGTTTGCCTTTTTCTATGATGACGATGATCTCAGTTGTGGCACTGGCCGGTGTTGTGGTAAATGATGCATTGGTGTTGGTGGATTTTGTAAACAGAGAACGTGCCAATGGTATTGACCGTTGGAATTCATTGATTAATGCTGGTTCCATCCGTTTGCGTCCTATCCTCATGACTACTGTGACCACAATTGCTGGATTTATGCCGATCATCCTGTCTTCATCAAGTACAACATCCGATTACAAACCAATGGCTGTAAGTATTGCTTTTGGACTTGCTTTTGCCACGGTTCTTACCTTGTTTGTAATCCCGGTGCTTTATTCACTGGTTGATTCTTTATTTGGTAAGCTGGGAATGACACGATTTAAAACTCATGCTAAATATGAGGAATGTGTGGATTGCGATGAGTAAAGACGCAGCACTTTGCGTCTAATTATTAACCTTGAAAGGGTTTCTTTCAAGACTTCTTAGGAAGTTAGCCCTTTCAAGGTTTCTTTCATATTTTTTCATCCAACCCTGAAATTGCTAAATGGAAGATAAATTGAATGAAGCGATTGCAGAGTTTCATTTTTACCTATTCAAATATTACTAATACACGCATACCCCCAAAATTTAGAATAAAATTTTCATAATAGTTTATAATTAAGTGATTTATCAATCTAAAAAGTCTTGAAAAAGCAGTTTACAGAAATAGCTCCTCAGAGAAAATTGAATTGTCGAAAATCAATACCCAAGGAGCTATCATGAATATGTTGAAAAGAAAAAAAATGACTCAAGATTTGCAAGTAAA
>JAVCCD010000315.1 GCA_030765665.1 Candidatus Tenebribacter mawsonii
GTAACTCCTGTTGTATGCGAAAAAGGAAGTGTTGGTGCATGCGGCGATCTTGCTCCAATGAGCCAAATAGCTCTTCTTTTAATGGGTGAAGGTGAAGCATATTATGAAGGAGAAAGATATTCGGGAAAAGAAGCTCTGGCAAAAGCAGGAATTGAAATTCCAGGATTGCAAGCTCGAGATGGTCTTGCAACAATAAATGGCAGTAATCTTCTTACTGCGATGTCAGCTCTAATCATATATGAAACTGAGAGATTTTTTAAACAAGCTGAGATTGCAGCAGCAATGACTTTAGAAGCACTCATGGCAAACCTTAAACCTTATGATGAGCGACTTCATAAACTTCGTGGTTTCCAGGGAGCAGTAACTTCTGCTGGAAACATTAAGAAAATTATAGATGATTCTGATCTACTTAAAGGTATGAAAGTACGTGTTCAGGATGCATATAGCATGCGTTCAACTCCTCAAGTTTTAGGTGCAGCTAGAGATCAGCTTCGCTGGACTAGAAGTCAGGTTGAGATAGAATTAAATGGAGTTGGTGACAACCCTATCTTCTTACCTGAAGATGGAATTGTTCTTACCGGTGCAAATTTTCAAGGATCACCTGTGAGTGTACCGGTTGATATGCTGGGAAGTGTTATCACAATGGTTTGCGTAATATCTGAACGCAGATTAAATCGTCTATTGAATCCTGCATTAAGCATTGGATTACCTGCTTTCTTAACAAAAGGTGCTGGCATGTTCTCTGGTCATATGCTTAGCCAGTATACAGCGGATATGATGATAGTTGAGAACCGAATTCTTTCTACACCTGCTTCAATACAGTCAATTCCTGCTGCTGCAGATCAGGAAGATTTTGTAAGTATGGGCATGAATACTGCACTAAAAACAAGAAAGATACTGGAGAATGCTTACGGTATTTTAGGAATTGAATTCATAGCTGCTGCACAAGCTCTCGATTTTAGAGACTATACTCCAGGTATTGGAACACGCGCAGCACATAAAGCTGTTAGAAAAATTGTTGATCATCTCGATGTTGACAGACCACTTTTTAATGATCATAATAATATGATGAAAGCTGTAAAAGATAGAGTTGTTCTCCATGCTGTTGAAGAAGCAATTGGAGAATTAAAAACTTACTGATTGGAGTAAATTTGTGACTGTAATTCTTACTGGAAATGATCTCACGCTTAATCAACTAAGTAAGATCGTGTATGATAGAGAAACTGTTGAGCTTCATCCAGAATCTATCAAAAAAATCGTGAAATGCCGAGATTACGTAGATAAAATAATTGAAGAAAACCGTGTTGTTTATGGATTAACAACCGGATTTGGCAAATTTGCCAATATTCGTATTCCAAAAGATCATATAGAAGAATTACAAAGAAATCTTATCTTAAGTCATGCAACCGGTGTTGGGAAAAATCTTTCTATTGAAGAAACTCGCGCTGTAATGCTTCTTAGGATCAATGTTTTAGTAAAGGGACATTCCGGCATTAGATTAAGCACATTACAAACACTAATTGATATGTTGAATATAGGAGTGCATCCATGTATTCCAGAAAAAGGATCTGTAGGAGCCAGCGGAGACCTGGCTCCACTTTCTCATCTTGCCCTGGTTTTACTTGGTGAGGGTAAAGCAGAATATAATGGGAAGATAATTTCCGGTGATGAAGCTCTCAAACTTGCTGGTATTGAACCTGTTGTATTAAAAGCTAAAGAAGGCCTTGCCCTGAATAATGGTACTCAAGTTATGACAGGTGTTGGAGCTTTAAATCTACTTCGTGCCGAGAGACTATGCAAAATTGCAGATGTTGTAGCTTGTATGAGCATTGACGCTCTCATGGGAACAAGATCTGCATTTGATGTGCATATTCATGATCTTCGACCCCATAATGGACAGAGAATTTCTGCTAAAAACTTAAATTCACTTTTAATAGATAGCGATTTAAACCAATCTCATAAATATTGTAGTAATATTCAAGATGCATATAGCTTGCGATGTACTCCTCAAGTAAACGGTGCTGTACGAGATGCTCTAAAGTATATTAGGAACACTATTGAGATAGAGATGAATTCCGCAACCGATAATCCGCTCATTTTTCCAGATGAAGATAAAGTAATCTCAGGTGGGAATTTTCATGGTGAACCTATTGCATTTGCAATGGATACAATGGCTTTCACGGTTTCTGAGCTTGCAAATATTTCGGATAGAAGAACTGAGCAAATGCTAAATCCAGCCTTAAATAATGATCTTCATCCTTTCCTGGCTCCTCGCCCCGGATTAGATTCAGGATTCATGATAGCACAAGTTACATCAGCAGCACTTGTTTCCGAGAATAAAATTTTATCACATCCTGCATCAGTTGATTCCATACCTACATCTGCAAATCAGGAAGATCATGTGAGTATGGGAACTATCGGAGCCATGAAAGCCAGAACTATTTTAGATAATGTATGCGTAGTTTTTGCTATTGAGTTGATGACTGCATGTCAGGCACTTGACTGTAGAAAGATAAACTCTTCTCCAGCTTTAGAATCGGTAAAAAATGAAGTACGTAAAAGTGTCGCACATCTAGATCGTGATCGTATACTAACAGATGATATTAATAATTTAACTCAAATCATTGATTCAGAGACTATACCAAATATTATTAATAAATTCATTGAATTACAATAGGTTATGTATGAAAATTAAATTATTAATAATTTTAGTTTTGTTGTTACTTCTTTCAGGATGTGTTTACTATAACACTTTTTATAATGCTGAAAAGTTTTTTACTGAAGCACAGGAAATGGAACTGAATGATGACGGCAGGCCAAAAACCAATGCAATTCAGAAATATAATAAAGTTATAAAAAAATGCGGTATTGTTCTAGAATATTATGAGGGAAGCAAATATACTGATGATGCACTTCTGTTAATGGCAAAATCGTTTTTTTACATAGGAAGAAACTACACTCAAACCATTTCAACATTAGAAGACATGATAATGTTCTATCCCGAGAGTGAACTAGTTCCAGATGCAAAACTTTATATAGCCCGGGCAAAATATGAGTTCCGACAAGAAGAAGAAGCATATGACCTACTGCATGAATTTTTATTGAATGTTGATTTCAAAGAACATCATCCAAAAGCCTTGCAAATATTGGCTAATTATAAATTGCGAGAAAATGATAATGTACAAACCGATTATTATCTAAATAGAATAATCGAGGATTACCCTGAATCTGATGAGTATGAAGAAGCTTTTTTTTTACAGGGGAAATCTCAAAATGAAGCTGGTAATTATGAAAAATCTAATGAGATCTTTTTCAAGCTGTTAAAATCTAAAGTTACTAGAAAGACCAAATTTGATGCAAAATATTATATAAGTCTTAATTATTTATTATTAAATGAATTCCAACTTGCTACAGATTATGCAACAAAACTATTAAAAGATGAATATCGTGAAAATAAAATCTCAAGAATCCGCCTAATTCAAGCTCGGGGCTATGCTGAACTAGATAACACAAATGATGCTATAGCGATACTTGAAGCAATAACCGAGGACAACAAACGATCAAGTTTATCTGCTTCAGCTTTTTTCTTCCTAGGAGAGATTTACTTCGATAAACTAAAAGAATACAGTACAGCAATAGAGAATTATAATAAAGTTAAGGGTGAAGATAGAGATTCTGAATATGTTGAAGATGCGATCTCGCAAAGTGTTATAGCCAGCCAGATCATTCAATATTATAATCCAACTTCTAAAATTTCGGCAGAAGAACTTATCAATCAACAATTCAAATTGGCTGAGTTTTATATAGAATATCTGGGAATGCCGGATTCTGCCTTGATTGTATATAATGATATTATTCATCAGGAAGATAGATTCAAAATTGCATTAGATACTCTACAAACTCAACTAGACTCGATTTCCATTATTATTGATTCTCTAGTAATGGCTGACTCATTGTTACAAATAACTACGAATGATTCAACAAAACTTGATGAAAAAGAAGAGACAGAAAAACGAAAAATTAATCTGCAATCCGAATACGATTCAATAAGTTTACTCTTTGAAAATGCTGAAGATAATATTTCACTATACCAAAAAGAGTTCATACCATTTGCAAAATTTACAAAACTATGGCTGTATAAAAAAGTGTTAACAGATTCTGTTGAAGCCAATTCAATCTATAACGAATTGCTAACAGAATATCCTGAAAATAAATATACTTATGCTGCTGAACAATTTTTAGCTGGGAAAGATTCTATTATTATTACTACGAAGAAGTATATATATGAAACCACTGAATATGATTATGCAATTAGTAAATTAGAAATCGATCCGGAACAAACTATCGAATCACTCTTACCTATTGCGAATAATATAGATCACGAATACAGATATAAAGCACTTTATGGTTTGGGCTATATCAATTATTTTATGTTAGCGGATAGTTTATCAGCAAAACCATACTTCGATTCTGTTCTAGCTTACCCAAGCAATTCCGAATTTAAGACTGAGGTTTCAAAATTTTATGATGGTGAAAACTTTATTAAGATCTCACGTCTTCCATTCATTGAGCAAATGATCCAGGAAGAATTGGAAAAAGAGACCTCTGAGCAGGAAGTAGAAGATAAAAAAGAAAACAAGGAACCTGAAAAATCACTTGTAGAGAAAAAGGAAGAACCCGAAAACACTTCACCGGCTAAAGGTAAGGAATAATGATACGAAAGGATAATATCCTTTCTATGCAAAATCCAATTTTGAAAACACTCGTCTGCTTGATCCTGGTTATAATTTCATCGATTCTCAATATTGATAGTTTTATAATAATTTTTGGATTTACTCTTTTTTATTTTTTAGTATCTCCTAAAATTTATTTGATTTGGTTAAAGACGTTATTAAAGATAATTCCTTTTTTTATTTCAATATTCATTTTTGGAATCATTTTCAATGCTTCTTTTCCTAATCAGTGTTTTCTTATTACCAGAATAATATTTCTTTTACTCATCTCAGTATATCTTACAGAAACAACAACTATTGACTCAATAATCTCAAGTAAAACAAATCAGAATTCAAAATTGTGGTGGAAGTTAAAGTTCTTTTTGGCAGCAACTATACACTTTATTCCCATTCTTACTGATAAATTTAAACATAATTTTATATCAAATAAGAATTTGATTAATACAATAGTCGTATCTATGGAAGAATGTTTAATTAATATCCATGAAGTTGAATTAACTGTAACCAAAAAAATACACCTGAAACTTGAAAGTAAAAAAAAATCTTTTGGGGCAGACACCTATCTTTTTTTATTATTGTTAGTGCCTGTTCTGGTTTGTTTTATAAATTTATAATAGGTTTGGGATATGAAGAATTTCTTAGCTAAGATAAGTTATGATGGAACTGACTTCAGTGGTTGGCAGATCCAGAAAGAAGGAAGAACTGTTCAGCAAGTTCTCGAAAATGCACTTTCCAAAATTGCAAAAGAAGAGATAAAAACAATTTCTGCGGGACGAACTGATGCAGGTGTGCATGCTATTGGACAATATGCAAATTTTCATTTCCCCATTCAAATGACGGCAAAACAGATACGACTTGCTATACGGGCACATCTTCCCTATGATATATTAGTTTCTCAGATTGTAGAAGTTCCTCATGACTTCAATGCAAGATACGATGCACAAAGTAGAAGTTACAGATATATTATTGCAAAATATCGCACTCCATTTAATAGGAAATATAAAACATTCATACCAAAAATAAAAATTAATTCAGAAGTTGCTGAAGATTGTTTAGAATATTTTATTGGCAAGCATGATTTCACATCTTTTGCAAAATTGAATCCTGATTTGAACAACTATAACTGTAATGTATTAGAGTTTGAATTTGAAGAAACTGAACATGATTATATATTTGAGATAAGAGCCAACAGATTTTTACATAATATGGTAAGAAGAGTTGTTGGAACAATTATCAATATTTCCAGCAGTAATACTAACCCGAGCATCATAACAAAATTATTGTTAGATAAAACAACGGTAAACAAGCTTATAAATACGATTCCACCGAATGGGTTATATCTAATTGATGTAGAATATCCAAAAATTATTGTTGAAAATAAATTCTAAATTTTACTATTTATAATATATTATTAGTATTATTAATTTATTTGAATTATTAAAATGAATGAAAATAATTATTTTATTGACTAAATAAAGTATCATCTTAAAAAGTTACAATATAGAGGAGGGTGAAATGTTTAAAAAGAAAGGTGCAATATATCTAATAATTGTAGCTCTAGTAGTGCTATTGGTGATAACTTCTTGTGATCCGAGAAAAGGTACATTGAACGCAAACTTACAACCTTATATCTCAATTACAAATTATTTTGGTGTTGAAAGTGACACACTTATTACTCAATCTTATTTGTTCCAACAAACTGTTCAATGGAGCGGTAATGATGAAGATGGTGTTGTTAACGGATATGCATTTAGAGTACTAAATGAAGAAGGAGTACCTGTCGCAACTCCAGGCTTTGATGTAATAGATGAAGATGGCTGGGTTAAGTTTTATAATCCAAGTGCAAATCAATTAATTCCGCTCAACCAATCCGCTGAAACAACTATCTGGATGGAAAATAGTTATGCTACAATAAACTTCCCTGCTGCCGATGCTAATGGAGATAGTGCAAATGTAGTTAGTATTTTTGAAGTAAAATGTATTGATAATAGCAATACTGAAAGTGAAATTGCTCGAAAGTATTTCCAGGCACATTCTAATACTCCAAGAGTTTTGATAGATATGAATATTCATGGGGAATCAATTAGTACTGCCATTATTTTTAAATTTATGATGCAAGATGACGATCTATTCGTTGGTGAAACTCCTTATTACTTTAATTATAAGTTAGAAAGAAGAGACCTGAGCGGTACTATAGTTACCGAAAACAACGGTGGATATGCAGATGAGTGGTTATCTACTTTGGGATTCTCTGAAGTTACATTAGCTCTTCATAGTGCTCTAAACGGCAATGCACTTATTCCAAACGACTTAGTAAATGATATTCCTCAAGATTCAACATTCCTCCGTGTAAAAGCATATGATACTGCACTTATCGCATCAGATGAAATAGAGATAGCGTTTGTTGTTAAAGAGGGATTCTATCCAGACACAATAATTTATTATGGTGATGGCAATCCCAATGCAAATGGAATTTATGCACTTGGAACAGACCATTTTGCAACCTACTTAGATGATGCACTCTCTGATATTGTACCATCTGTTCAAACTTCTGATGGAGCTCATCACGCTACATCTTTCTGGTATAATATTGAAGAAAAGTATAGTGCAATCGGAAGTAATGACTTTAAAACCTACATGAGATGGGGATACAGTGGAGAATTCGAAGAAGATAATCCTCAAAAACCACAAGATGGAATAAC
>JAVCCD010000073.1 GCA_030765665.1 Candidatus Tenebribacter mawsonii
CACATTTTCTGACTTAATTGAAGAAGAAACTTATATCACAGGTGTTTCAGCTTTATACGGTACTGAAGAGACTGCGATCATTAATCTGGAATTTATTTATGATCCTGTTGGAATACACGATGATCCAATACCAATCGTTGATTATCAGTTATATAATTATCCAAATCCGTTTAATCCTGAAACTAAAATCGTATTAGATCTACCAGAACCTGGACGAGTAAGATTAGAAATTTACAACATAAAAGGGCAAAAAGTAATAACATTATTAGATTGTTATATGGATTCCGGTAGAAGCGAAACGCTTTGGAATAGCAAAGATGATAATGGGAAAAGGGTTTCTTCAGGAGTTTATTTCTATAAATTAGATGTAAATGGAAAAACCGAAAGAACGAAGAAGATGTTACTTCTTAAATGATACAATTATAAAAATGCCAAACATGCGAAACATTAATACAGCCCGATTTAAGAATAAGGTAATTTATGAATAGAGACATAAAAACTAAAGGGATAATAATTAAGAAGATCAACTTCCGTGAAACCAGTGTTATTCTTGATGTTTTAACTCCTGATTTTGGCGTTATCTCTGTAATGGCAAAGGGTATCCGCAATAAGAAAAGCAAGAATACTGGGATGATAGAACTACTTAATGAACTTGAACTTAACCTTTACAAAAATCCCAATTCAGATTGGTATATTTATAAGTCGGCACACTTGATCTATGCACATTTATTTGGTATTGAACATTCAGCAAGTATCCTCATGCAAGCCCCTGTAGAAATTATCAGGCAGATAATTATTTCGTCAGATGATTCTCAAGCAATTTATGAATTACTCGAAACATATTTGACATACATTAAAACTGTTGAAAAAAATGGAATTGCTATCTTCTGGCGGTTTTTACTAAAATTTTGCAGAATTATTGGTATTGAATTTAGTACTACAAGTTGTATCGAATGCTCACAGAAAAAATATTTTCATGCTTATTTTCCTCAAAAACACGGTTTCATCTGCAATGATTGCTATCACCCTGTAAATGATGATCAGATTTTTAAATTAAACAAAAATGCATCTGATATAATCTCAAAATTAAATAATATTGGAAATTATATTAACGAAACTTCAATAACTAAACCAACTATAAAGCAGATTAATAGAGTTTTTGTAACACACCTATCGGAACATTTCCATAAAAAGATCCATTTGAAAAGTATTGAATTATTGTAACATTTCTGTTCTTTTAAATGTTAGTAATAATCATAAATAACTTAAAACCATAACAATTGACAAATTAACCACCCATTTTTTTGTGACAAATATATGAAAAGAAAAGATATAGTTAATATAATTTTGTTTATACTAGTGTTTGCTTTTGCAGCATACAGGTACTCTACACGAACATATTCATCTCAAAGATCTGCCTTTGTAATGGATACATTGGTTGAAATAAAAATTGAAACAAAACAGAAAGATACAGATTCTATCTTGGATAATGCGTATAAACTCATGGAAGATTATGAAAATAAATTATCCTTTTATAAGACTGAGAGTCAAATTTGGAAATTCAACAATTCTATTATCGATAGCCTATTAATTGATGAAGATCTAGATAAAATTTTATCAATAGCAGAAGAACTTTTTCAAAAAACAAATTCGCACTATGATGTTACTATAGGAGCCTTATCTGAGATTTGGGCTTTTGAAGATGAGATCATTCCTGCAAACGAAGAAATTGAAAAAGCAATTAAGAACACTGGCTATAAGAAATTGAATTTTAGGAACGGGTATTTGCATAAACCGGATGAGATGAAGATTAATTTGGGAAGTTTAGCCAAAGGTTATATTATAGATAAAACAATTGAATATCTAAAGCAGCAGAATGTGGTTTCAGGCTTTGTTAATGCAGGTGGAGACATGAGGATCTTTGGCAGAGAAAAACCCTATAAGATCGGAATTCAACATCCTAGAAGTGAGTCTAACGAATTGATAGATATTATTAATGTGGGGAACAAGTCAATTGTTACATCTGGTGATTATGAGAGATACTTCATAAAAGACGGTACTCGCTATCATCACATCATAGATCCATTAACCGGCTTTCCATCAAAAGATTTGATCTCCGTGACTGTAATTGCAGAAACAGCTTTAATGGCAGACGCATATTCAACTGCATTATTTCTGTTGGAACCTAAGCAGGCTATAAAATTGGCAGAGGAAACAGAAGGACTTGAAGCAGTTGTGTATTATTTACGTAATGATAAAATTGAAAAATTAGAAACTCTTGGAATGAAGGGATATTATGAAAGATAAAATTGATATACAAAGTTTGGAAGATACAAGGAAGATAATGATTAACAAGGTTGGAGTGAAGAATGTTAAATATCCAATTATTGTTGATGACCGTGAGAATAAACAGCAAACAACTGTAGCCGATTTGGATATTTATGTAGAACTTCCACATAATTATCGTGGAACTCACATGAGCAGATTTTTAGAAGTTTTAAATAATTTTCACAAGGATAATTTCATCCAGAGATTACCTGAATTTTTGGCTGAAGTTAAGAAGGCTTTAGATGCCGAATCAGCTTATACAAACATCAGGTTCCCATATTTTATAAAAAAATTTGCTCCTGTTTCTAAAACTAGTTCCTTGCTTTCTTATGATTGTTATTTTCAAGCTTCTTTAAATGAAGAATTCAAAATGCAAATTGGTGTTGAAGTACCCATTACCACTCTGTGTCCATGTTCTAAAGAAATTAGTGAGAATGGTGCACATAGTCAGCGATCAATGGTAAATGTTGCGATAAGTTATCATGATTTTATCTGGTTGGAAGAGATAATAGAGCTGGTTGAGAGTTGTGCCAGTTGTGAGATATATCCGCTGTTAAAAAGAGTTGATGAAAAATATGTGACCGAAAAAGCTTATGATAACCCAAGATTTGTTGAAGATATTGTTAGAGAAGTTACACTCAAGATTCAGAAAGATAAAAGGATCAATTGGTTCAAAGTTCAATCAGAAAATTATGAATCTATTCACAATCATAATGCCTATGCTTGCGTAGAATCAGATTTAAAAAAGGAAATAAATGAAAGTAACAAGTAGACACTTAGAAAATAAATTTAAAGTAATAACTGCGCGAGACAACTCTAATCCGTTGGTTTGTTTACAATTATACTTCCGTATTGGTTCTGCTTGGGAAGAAAATTCAGAAGCAGGCTATTCTCATCTTACAGAACACCTTGTGTTCAAATCTACAAGTTCATTCCCCAACAACGCAATAATGAACAAAGTTACAAATCTTGGTGGGACATTAAACGCTTATACCGAATTTGATTCAACTTGCTTTTACGTTACGCTACCCTCTAAATTTATGGAAGAAGGAATTAAGATACTTTCAGAATTAGCAATAAAAGCAAATTTTTCAGATGAAGATTTCAATTCAGAGAAAAAAGTAGTCATTGAAGAGCTTAAACAATTCAAAAACGAACCAGAAGATTCATTCATAGAAGATATAGCTGCTGACTACTTTACAAAAAATCCATATAAAAAACCAATAATCGGTAATTTGAATTCGTTAAGAAAAGCAGATCCAAAGTCATTGCGAAAATTTTATAAAAAATATTATGTTCCTAATAATAGTTTTCTTGTTGCATCAGGAGATATTACTGGTAATGCGCTTGATGATGTTATTGAAAAATACTTTGGCAGTTGGAAAACTTCTTCACTTAAAGCACAACTTAGAATCTGTAATAACTTCCCAACCAAACCTATTGTTAAATTTATGAAAAAAGATATCTCCAGTAATATGTTAGCTTTTGTCATTCCCGATTTGGCAGAAACAGATCCTGATTCCTATCCACTCTCATTAGCAACAAAGGCTTTTGCAATTGGCAAAAATTCAAGATTATACAATAGACTTTTTACAAAAGAAAAACTGATTGATGGTGTTCGTGTTCACTCGCTTAGTGGTATTAACGATGGAGCTTCAGTAATTGTAATACTACCTAAACAAAATGCAAACCTTACTAAGATCAGCAAAATATTTTTAGAAGAATTAAAGCTGTTTCTTGCAAATGGGATGGGTGATACTGAACTAGAGGATAATAAAAAAGAACTGGTTTACTTTTATAGATATACATTTGAATATATAGAATCTATTGCGTCTAGTTTAGGCAGTGAAGAGATACTTTCCAATTATAAGAAGTTTTTTGAATATCCCGAAATGATCAAAAAAATTACTGATAATGATCTTAAACGTGTTATAAGTAAATATTTCAGTAAAGATCATCTGTATATCTATTGCACGGGTAAAGAAAATCTTAATGAAGAATTGATAAAAAAAGATCTCTTAAAAAAATATGTAACAAATAGTAAGATTACAGAACAAACTTTTTTTGAAACTCGATTAGACAATGGAATGAAAGTGTTGCTAAAGAAAGTTACTGGCAAACCAACAATAGGTATTTCACTTTCTTATGAAGTCTCTCAATTGAATGAGACAAAAGAAAATTTAGGCATTAATTATTTAACATCTGCATTATTGCTTTATGGCAACGAAAAAAGAAATTATCAGCAATTTGTTAATTATTGTACATCAAACGGTATAAATTTTGGGATAAGTCCGCAGAGTGAAACAACATTAGTAAGTGCAAAGTGCTTTAAAGAAATGCTCCCAGCTAGTTTAGAATTACTTGCCGACGTTGTTATACGACCAACATTCCCAATTGAACATTTTAACAATATTAAGCAAACCATAAAGAGCAGTGTGGATCGAGCTAAAGATTATCCTCAACACAATTCTGGACGTCTCTTCAAAGAATTGATGTTTGGTAAGAAAAGTAATCTGAACAATCGTTCGGGCTCAAAAACGATAATTCAGAATATTACTATGAAAAAGGTTAAAGAGTGGTATACAAAGCACTATCAACCCGGGAATTTATCTTTAGCAATTGCTGGAGATTTTAACTTTGATGATGCTCTTAGGTTGTGTGAAACAAACTTTATTTTTAAGAAAAACAACTATTCTCATTCTCTTCAAAATGCAATAATAAATTCTTCTAAGATTAAGAGTAAAGTAGTAAAAAAGGGGATGGATCAAGCTATAATTAAGATTGGTGGTTTCGCCTGTAATTCAAACGAGCAAATGAAAAATACTGCATTTCATATTCTCTCTCAGATCATCGGTGGAGAGAGTGATTCTATCCTCTTTACAGAACTCAGAGAGAAACGAGGACTTGCTTATTCAGTTGATTTCAGTTACAGTTCAGTCAGATCAATTGGTTTTTGGGTTGCTTCTGCAGTTGTGGATAAATCTAAAAAAGACCAAGCTGTAAGAGTAATTCGTGATGTTCTGAAAAACATTAAAACAAATGGAATAACTCAAGAAGAGCTTGAAACAACAAAGAACTTCATAAGAGGACAAAGGCTTATGGAACAAGAAAGTGTACTTAACCTTGCACAAACACTTTCGATATTAGAATCACTTGGTTTAGGGTATTCATATTATTTAAAAAGAGATGAACGACTCGATGAGGTAGATGTAAAAATGTTACATGATCTTGCCACAGAGTATTTCAAAGAAGAAGATCAATTTATTCATATTATGACTTAAGGGATTAAAAGCATAATGAAAAGTGAACTTATTACAGTTGGAATCGATCTTGGCTCAAGGATGTCTAAAATTGTAATTTTAAATAATAATAAAATTGTGTATTCAAAAGTATTAGACACAGGAGTGAATCCCAAGAAAGTATCGGAACTTCTTTTAGATAAAGCTCTTAAAAATACTTCTCTTTCTAAATCAGATATTTCTGCTGTCTATTCTACAGGTTATGGTAGGAATATTGTACCATTCTCTGATAAACGAATTTCTGAGATAAGTTGTCATGCCAAGGGATCAATCTTTTTTTTTCCTAAGGCAAGAACGATAATAGATATTGGCGGTCAGGACTCTAAAATAATCTTAGTTGATGCGAATGGTCATGTTAAAGATTTTGTGATGAACGATAGATGTGCAGCGGGAACTGGTAAATTCTTAGAAGTTACAGCAACCACGCTTGAAACTACTATTGATAAATTGGGTGATATTTCACTTCTATCAAAGAAGAAGTTAGATATTAATAGCACTTGTGTAGTTTTTGCTGAATCAGAAATAATTGGTCTTATAGCTGAGGGTTATGGAAAAGCAGACATTATTAATTCTGTTCATCGCTCAATCGCTAAGAGAACCAAAAATTTGGCTTCACAACTCCACTGGCAAGATCCAATTGTTTTTACAGGTGGAGTGGCAAAGAACTCAGGAATGCAAAGAGCAATTTCTAAAGTTATGGATTCAGAAATAATAGTTCCTGAAAATTCATTTATTACGGGTGCGCTTGGTGCAGCGATATTTGCAAAAGAAAATTTCACAAAATAACTTTCAACTTGACATCATAACCATATATAAATTCGTTAATTGCAATTATTAAATGGAGTTAATTAACTGTTATGAGAATTAAAATAATAATTTTAATTTTATTATCAATTTGCATGAATATTTATGCTCAGGTTGAAATCGAATCAACTATTAACGATGTTAAATACAATATTAATTTAATTAAATTTTATATTGATAAAGGTGAATATGATAACGCTCTAGAGTACATTGATAAAACTTTAGAAGAGTCTTCTGTAAAAGATTCTCTATTCTTTCTTAAAGGTATTATCTATAGACAAAGAGAAGATTGGTTACAAGCTTCCGAATTCTTTGCTAAATCAATTCTTTATAGCTCTGAGGAACAAATAATAATAGATCGTTTACTTGAATTTGAATTGGCAATTTTTCTAGTTTCACCACTTTCTGCATTTGATATTGTATCAATTTCTGTAACTAAAGCGCAGACATCTCAAAAACAAATGGGATTTCTAAACATCTTAGCAAAATTGTATGAGAATAATCAACTTTATGGTGAGGCAAATGATGTTTATAAAACAATCCTCCAAGAAACGGATGAAACAGAAAAATGTGACCTGCAAATAAAAATTATAACAAATAATATTTTCCAAAAAGATTATATTACAGCTATTGAAAATCTTGAACCACTCATTGCTCACAATGATTCCATATATATTGGAAAGCTGCTTTTCTTAAATTACATTTCGAATGTTTCATTAGAGAATTATGATGAAGCCAAATCTTCACTTATAAGGCTTTATCTAGATTATCCGAATAATGTTAATAAAGATGAGATGCTTTCTGGCTTAGCTGATATTTTTGAAATACAAGGGAAATATCTTATTAGTTGGTTTATGCTCAACGAACTTTTTAAAATCAGTAATGAAGTTCAAAAGTTTAAGATCCAAAATGATATTGAGAGGATAAAAAGAAAAATTTGTGAAATTAAAGCAATTGGAGATCAATTTGAATATTTTAAACCAGTTTTTGAACTTGAAAAACAGCATCATGCAACTGACGATATAGAATAAAAAATGTTAAAGTATTTAAAATATTGACTCGTAATTATTAAATAAATTTTTTGTAACAAATTATTGATATAAATATAAAGTAAGGGAGCAACAATGAAAAAATTTAAAAAAGTGAGTATGGAAGGAAACAGAGCAGCTACGCATGTTGCTTATGCTTTCAGTGAAGTTGCAGCTATTTATCCTATCACACCATCATCTTTGATGGGCGAGTTTGCCGATGTATGGGCTGCCAATGGTCTTAAAAATATCTATGGCCAAACCTTAGACGTTATGGAAATGCAATCGGAAGCTGGAGCAGCTGGTGCAGTTCATGGTGCTCTTTCTGCTGGAGCGTTCACTACTACTTTCACAGCATCTCAAGGTCTCATGCTGATGCTACCGAACATGCATAAAATTGCAGGTGAAATGTTACCTACCGTATTTCATGTTTCAGCAAGATCTCTCGCAGCACAATCACTTTCTATCTTTGGCGACCACTCCGATGTAATGAGCGCTCGTAATACAGGTTATGCTCTACTCGCAGAAGGATCTGTACAAGAAGTGATGGACCTTTCTATTGTATCTCATCTTGCAACTCTTAAATCTAAAGTCCCGTTCTTGAATTTCTTCGATGGTTTCCGAACTTCTAATGAAATCCAGAAAGTAGAAGAGATTGATTATGACACTATCAAAGAGCTGGTTGAAACAAAATATGTGGAAGAATTCCGCAGTCGTGCTATGAATCCTGAACATCCACGTGTAAAGGTGGGAGCTCAGAATCCTGATGTATATTTTCAAGGTCGTGAAACGGTTAATAACTACTATGATGCAACACCGGGAATCGTACAAGAGTACATGGATAAAGTTGCAGAAGTTATAGGACGTCAATATCACTTGTTCGATTATGTTGGTGCTCCGGATGCTGAGAATATTATCATTGCTATGGGTAGTGGTATCGAAACAATTGAAGAAACTATTAATTATCTTAACGCTAAAGGTTCTAAACTTGGTCTTATTAAAGTTCGTCTATATCGTCCTTTCTCAGTTGAAGCTTTCATGGATGCAATTCCACCTAGTGTGAAAAAAATTGCTGTTTTGGATAGAACAAAAGAACCTGGATCAATCGGTGAGCCACTTTATCTTGATATCGTTGCTGCTCTTAAAGATCGTCATGACCTCACCATAATTGGTGGTCGATACGGACTTTCTTCCAAAGAATTCATACCTACTATGGTAAAAGCAGTTTACGACCATCTTGATGGCAAATGTACTCACGATTTCACAGTTGGAATTAATGACGATGTAAGCCATAAATCAATCGCATTAGGTGAACATATAAATACACTTCCAGAAGGAACTATCAGTTGTAAATTCTGGGGTCTTGGCTCAGATGGTACTGTAGGAGCTAACAAGAATTCCATCAAAATTATTGGTGATAACACAGATCTTTATACACAGGGTTACTTTCAATACGATTCCAAGAAATCAGGTGGTATAACTCGTTCACATTTGCGTTTTGGAAAGCAACCTATCCAATCTCCTTACCTTGTATTTAACGCTGATTTCATCGGTTGCCACAATCAGGCTTTCATTGGTCGCTATGACCTGTTGGAAGGCATAAAAGATAATGGAGTATTCCTACTGAATTCACATTGGGTTGGAGATTTTGTCTTTGAAAATTTCACTCGTGAAATGCAGAAAACAATAATCGAAAAGAAAATTAAAGTATATAACATAAACGCTTTAAAGATTGCAAACGAAGTTGGTTTAGGAACACGCATAAATACTGTAATGCAGACAGCTTTCTTCTTAATCTCCGGTGTTTTAGAAAGAGAAGAAGCAATTACAATGATTAAGAAGGCTACTGAAAAAGCTTATAAAAAGAAAGGACAAAAAATTGTTGAAATGAACTGGCATGCAATTGATAAAACTAACGAAGCTTTAATTGAAATTCCTGTTCCTAGTGATTTACCAGTAAAAGCTGCAGAAAGTAAGAAGCTTGTTCCAGATAATGCAGATGATTTCACAAAAAATGTGATCGAAAAGATCATGCGAGAAAAGGGGGATACAATTCCTGTTTCTCACATGCCGTTTGATGGTTTTGTTCCATCCGGTACAACCAAGCTGGAAAAACGTGGTGTTTCTCCTTTTGTTCCACATTGGATTCCAGAAAATTGTATTCAATGTAATCAATGTTCAATAGTTTGCCCTCACGCAGCAATTCGACCAAAACTATTTACCGAAGAAGATCTGAAAAATGCTCCTGAAAGCTTCCGCTCAATTCCTGCGATGGGGAAAGATAAAGATACTTACAGATATGCAATGCAAGTATATATCGAAGATTGTCAAGGTTGTGTGAACTGCGTTTTGGAATGCCCGAAAGCAGCTTTAGAAATGAAGCCGATAGTTGGTGAACGTAGCAAAGGTGAAGCTGATAATGCACTTTTCTTCGATGCGTTACCAAATGATGTAATGGGTTCTAACAGCGAAACTACTGTCAAAGGCAGCCAGTTTAAACAACCATTGCTTGAATTCTCCGGAGCTTGTGCTGGTTGTGGTGAAACTCCTTATGTAAAACTTATAACCCAATTATTTGGTAATAGAATGATTGTTGCAAATGCTACTGGTTGTTCATCAATCTGGGGTGGAACTTTCCCAACTATTCCATATTGCAAAAACAAAGACGGGCATGGACCAACCTGGGCTAACAGTCTTTTTGAAGATAATGCAGAATACGGTTTTGGAATGAGTCTGGCAGTTAGTGCCAATAGAAAACAGTTACGTTTCAATGTTGAGAAACTTCTCACAAATGGAACTGATACAAAACTAGAAACTGTGTTGCGAAACGCTCTTGAACTATGGAATATAAAAGATAATACAGCAGTAGAAAATTCATTCCAAATTCAAAAGATCCTACCTGAGATTTTGAAAAAATCCTCTGGAGAAATTGAAGCAATTGTAAGAAAAATTATTGAACTTCAGAATTACTTCGTTGATAAATCGGTATGGTCATTTGGTGGTGATGGATGGGCTTATGACATCGGTTACGGTGGTGTAGACCATGTAATGGCTTCTGGTAGGAATATGAATATACTCGTTATGGATACAGAGGTTTATTCTAATACTGGTGGTCAAGCTTCTAAAGCTACACCACTTGGTTCTGTTGCCAAGTTTGCCGAATCCGGAAAGAGTACTGTGAAGAAAGATATGGGAATGATGATGATGAGTTATGGCTATGTTTATGTAGCTTCTATTGCCCTGGGAGCTAATAAAGCTCAAGCTCTTAAAGCAATTCGTGAAGCTGAAGCTTATAATGGACCATCAATCATCATGGCATATGCTCCATGTATCAATCATGGTGTGGATATGACCAAAACCCAGAAAGAAGAAAAGAAAGCTGTAGACACAGGTTACTGGCTACTTTATAGATTTAATCCTGAACTTAAAAAAGAAGGCAAGAA
>JAVCCD010000167.1 GCA_030765665.1 Candidatus Tenebribacter mawsonii
AAGATTCGTCAGGATGTACTGTGTTAACTTGCCAAGCAATTTTTACAATAATCTTGATCATATGTTCTTTCATATTTCAAAATTGCAAAGATCTGTTTGATTAATTTATTAACAACAGCAACCCTACATACTTTATGTTCTTTTCCTTTCAACACTAATCGTTCATAAAACTCTTTGCAAGACTTATTATGCTGCATTGCAGATAAAGAAGTCATATACAATTGTTTTCTTAAATAACTATTACCCTTTTTGCTTATTCTACCTCGACCCCGTACTGAACTACCTGACTCCGATGGAGATGGATTGATACCAATGAAACTTGCTACCTGCTTACTGTTTTCAAAATCTTCGAATTTACCAAAAAAACCTATTATGACAACTGCGGTTTTAACTCCAACACCATTTATGCTGAGAAGACGATCATAAACATCTGAATAATATTCTTTAACTATTTGAAGTAACTCTGCTTCGAACTTTGAAATCTCTCGCTCTGCATTTCTTATTAGCTGTTTAAAACTTTTAGTCACCGATTTAACCTGCAAAGGATCTTGTGCTAAAGCTTCCAGTCTGTTATGATAGCTCTCCTTAGTTTCAATTAAGGCATCAATGGCTCTTAGTATCTTGATTATCTTCTGACGCTCAATTGAACGCGGCTGGAAAAGAGATACTTTCTGCTCATAACCATACTCGGCAATCAACCTGGCATCTACTGCATCTGTTTTGGCTCGGATCATTTTCATTTGAGCAAACCGTTTGATAATTAAAGGATTGATTACTCCTACGTTAAAGCCTTGCTCGTGTAATAATGTTGCCAACTGAAGATGATAAACTCCTGTTGCTTCCATTGCGAAAAGACAATCATCTTTCATGCTTACAAAACTTTTTAACATCTTTTCAATACTCTTCCTATCATTATTGATAAATAATGCTTTGTGATGATCTCCATCGTAAACGGATAAATCTAATTTTTTCTTTGACACATCAATACCGACTATTAATTTCATTTTACGTTCCTTAAATGGATTTGATGTGGAAAATCTATCATCGCAATTATACAGGCTCTTGCCTAGTGTACTGTTCAGATTTAAAAAGAAGGTGGGTTTAGCATCCTGAACGGTTTGGTTAACCAATGACGAGCCAAACTTGCTCACCTTCTTCCACATCTTTGTTATGATTAGAATATTAAAAAGAACATTTTGTGTCAACATACGATGACGTGTTTTCTTAACAACTCATCCCAGCTGCATAACCTGTACTCCAGGCTATTTGTAAATTAAATCCACCTGTGTAAGCATCACAATCAATAACTTCACCGGCAAAGAATAATCCCGGCACAAGTTTAGATTCCATAGTTTTTGGATTTATCTGGCTAACATCTACCCCACCTGAAGTTATTATCGCATCAGAGATCGGACGGAATTTTATTAATTGTATTGTGAGTTGCTTTAGAGAAGTAATCAGGTTCTTCCTATCTTTACCGGTTATTTGATGAACAGGTTTTTCTTCAGGAATTCCAGATAGTTTCTGAATGATCGGGATCATTTTTTTTGGTAATAGATTTTTGAGAATGTTTTTAAATTGCTTATTAGAGAATTCTTTGAAATCACGTTGAAGCCTTTCATCAAGCTTTTCTACTGTGAGTGCCGGTTTGAGGTCAATAACAAGTTTATGACCATCCAAATTACGAATATGTGAAGTTGCAGAAAGGATCATCGGCCCGGAAACTCCAAAATGCGTAAACAGCATTTCACCAAAATCCTCATAGACAGTTTTATTTTTTGCATCTACAATTTTTATTGCTGTATTTTTGAGTGAAAGTCCCTGTAGATCTTTTACATTACCGCCTTTTGAGTTTGTTACTCCTTCCAGATGCAAAATCCCTTTAGCAATTATTGGTACAAGTGAGGGTTTGAATTTTGTTGTCTTATGCCCAAAATTTCTGGCAAAGTTATATCCATCTCCGGTTGAACCAGTTGATGGATAGGATTTTCCACCTGTAGTAATGATAAGTTTCTCAGCTTTTATTACTTCATTGTTTTCTAATTTAACAGCAAAGATCTTGCCAAACTGCATTACATCTACTGCTGAGCTATGCAAAACGTTAACTTTGTATTTATAAATGTATTTCATGAGTACTTCAACCACATCTATAGCTCTATCGCTAATTGGAAAAACTCGATTGCCCCGTTCTACTTTAGTTTCTAAACCATTTTCATTAAAGAATGCAACTGTATCAAAACTACTAAACCCATAAAATGCATTTGTGAGGAATTTACCGTTAACAGGAACGTGATCAATTAATTCGCGGACATCACAGTAATTTGTAAGATTGCATCTTCCTTTTCCGGTTATTAATATTTTTTTTCCGAGAACAGAGTTTTTCTCTATTAGAATTGTTCTCTTTCCGTTTTTAGCAGCAGTTCCAGCAGCCATCATTCCAGCTGCTCCACCACCAATAACAATTACATCATAGTTTTCCATAGACCCCTATTTCTTTTCGTTAACAAGAATTAGAATTCTGCATAATCCTCTTTTTTTTAACTTCCTCGTTAACAAGTTACACTTGTTAACGCTTTTGCTATGTAAGTTTCACTTACAAAACTTCATTATTACTCTGAAGTACAACTTCGCAAACAATGGTGTTCACAAGTGCAACTTGTGAACAAGGAAAGTTATATTGTTTCCCTTACAAATCATCCAAACTACCTAATTTGATAATCTCATTTCCGTCAAAATCTTTATTATTAGCAGAACTATATTTCCAACAGTCAGGTTCATTTACAAAGCCTTTTCTCACAGGATTATTGTGAATATAATTTATTTTCTGATCTAACATTTTATATGAACTAATTAATTGAGGGTGAAATCCTTCTTGCCATACTTGATATTCACTTTCTAATTTATTTCTCTTTTTGAAGAAGTGTAATTGATTTAGTAACCAATCTTGTTTAGATTTCCTCAAATATTGTATTATCTCTTTTGCAGTGTGTCTTTTAAAAGATTTCATTGATTCAGAAAAATCCTTCGCTGATGTAATTAAGTGTAAATGATTGGGCAATATTACATAGGAATATATCTTTAGTAGATTTTCATTAATACAGTAGTTCAATGAATTAGTAATAATTTGAAAAGAATCTTCGTTTACAAAAATTGGAATCCACTCAACAATTGTTGAAGTTGTAAAGTAAACCCCATCAGATTCTACAACTTTATATCTACTTTTCATTTTCTATTTTCCCTTAGTTTCTATCTCGTGTTCTCGTTAACAAGTTGCACTTGTTAACTCACATGATACGTAAGATTTACTTACAAAACGTCCTTATAATTTAGAAGTACAACTTCGTAAACAATTATATTCGCAAGTACAACTTGCGAACAAGGATAAAATACTCTATTTCTTTATGAACATCACATATATTGGTCTGATTGCAAAAATAATAACTCCCACAACATACACCCAATAATTTAAAGAGATAATATCTGGAATCAATTTTATAAAAATGATCAAAACAAACATTGATGCAAGTTGAGCAAGTTTGATATCCATTATCGTAAAATGCTCTTTTATCCTGTAATTGAATAATTTTATAAAACCCATTTTCTCCTCCCTTATTCGATTTGATTAATAATTCTAACTTACTTTTATTTGCAAGTGAAATATCTATTAATCATACAAACTTGCAAAATATGTTTGACCAAAACACTTTCATTTCAAAAGTTGCGTTAAATCTAAAAAGGGGAAGGAACTTATGAGATATTTTATTCGAGTACATTGCAAATTTGCTATTACAACTCAGTTAAGTCTCTTTCTTTTACTCCCCTGTTAGGGGAATAATACAATTTTTACCATAAAACAAAATTTAAATTATCAGGAGAAAATATAAATGGAATATCCTTTTGAAAAAATAGAGAAAAAATGGCAGAAGATCTGGGACGATAAAAAGATTTTCAATGCCAAAAATGATACAGATAAGAAGAATTATTATATTCTTTCAATGTTTCCTTACCCTTCAGGTGCACTGCACATGGGTCATGTTTCAAATTATTCAATTGCCGATGCTATAACGCGCTATAAGCTGATGCAGGGATTTAATGTAATGCAGCCCATGGGTTATGATTCTTTTGGAATGCCGGCAGAGAATTTTGCGATTCAACACAATTCACATCCACGCATAACCACAGATGAGAATATTGAAATTATGAGAAAACAATTTGATATGATGGGTTTTGGTATTGATTGGGAACGTGAAGTAAGCACCTGCCATTCAGATTATTATAAATGGGGTCAGTGGTTCTTTAAGAAGATGTATAAAAAAGGACTGGCTTACAAAAAGACATCATTTCAAAATTGGTGTGATGACTGTAAAACAGTTTTAGCAAATGAGCAGGTAGAAGATGGAAAATGTTGGCGGTGCAGTAGTGTTGTACGTCAAAAAGAACTTGAACAATGGTTTTTTAAAATTACTAATTATGCAGAGGAACTGCTTGATTTCAGTGGAGTTATTGATTGGCCTGAGCGAGTTAAGACAATGCAGACTAATTGGATTGGTAAGAGTTTTGGAACTGAGATCTGGTTCAAATTAGAAAATTCGGATAAGCTGATAAAAGTTTTTACAACCAGACCAGACACGATCTTTGGTTGTACTTTTATGGCACTTCCACCAGAACATCCACTAGTTACAACCTGGCTCAAGCTTAAAGAGGAACCTGAAAATTCTAGCATACACAAGTTCTGTGATAGAGTGATGAATGAAGACACTATAACCAGAACAGCAGAAGATACAACTAAAGAAGGGATTTTCACAGGTAGATTTGCTATAAACCCTGTAAATGGAGAAAAAGTGCAGATCTGGATTACTAATTATGTACTTATGGATTACGGAACAGGTGCTGTGATGGCTGTTCCAACCCACGATCAGCGTGATTTCGAATTCGCAAAAAAGTATGATATCCCGATGAAAATAGTTATTCAAAATCTTGGAAAAGATCTAGTTCTAGAAGAGATGATAGCTGCTTATACTGAACCGGGAATTCTTGTGAATTCCAACAAATTTGATGGAATGGAAAGTAGAAAATCAATGAAATCCATTTCAGAATGGATGGCTGCCAACAACATGGGAGAAGAGACGATTACCTATAGACTACGTGACTGGGGAGTTTCGCGTCAGCGTTACTGGGGAAATCCAATTCCAATAATTTATTGTGATGATTGCGGAACAGTGCTGGTTCCAGATGAAGATCTACCAATCAAGTTGCCCGAGAATGTTGAACTAGGTAAAACCACTCAGAATCCGTTATTGTCAGTTGATGATTGGGTTAATGTGAAATGTCCAAAATGCAGTAAACCAGCTCGACGTGAAACAGATACGATGGATACATTTGTTGATAGTTCCTGGTATTATGCACGTTATGCTGATCCAAAAAATGATAAAGAGCCGTTCAATAAAGCAATTGCTAATGATTGGTTGCCTGTTGATCAATACATTGGAGGTATCGAACACGCTGTGATGCACTTGATGTATGCACGTTTCTTCCATAAATTTATGCGAGATTTGGGACTCGTGAATTCTGATGAGCCTTTTGCAAGATTGCTTACACAAGGCATGGTTACAAAAGA
>JAVCCD010000231.1 GCA_030765665.1 Candidatus Tenebribacter mawsonii
ATGACGCAATTAAGTTTAACACCAATGGCTGCCAAAGAATTTGGTTTGAATTTCAAAGATTTATTGTTACAAATAATTAAACTTTCGTTAAATCGTTAATTTGTTGTATCGGAGGAAAAATGAAAAAAATCTTAGTCGTTTTAATTCTTACAATTTCTTTAAGCCTTTTTGCACAATATGATTTCACTTTGACTGTATCACCACCAACACCCCAAACTTACAATGTATTGTATCCGGCAAATTTTAACCCCGATGAACCGGATTTACAGCCGAATCTATTCAATCTTACAATTAATGGAACAACAACATCAAATGCTGTTTTGTACTGCGAGATGAGTTGGGAAAATGAGCAGGCTGAAATTACACTAACACCAAATACTCCGGGGCAATTTTCATCAAATCTTAGCAGTATAGATATAATCAATTCTGATCCAATAGGCTTTACTACAATTGAAACTTTTGGTGATTTTCTGGATAGCATTGAAGACCTGATAATTGATACCGGAAGAATGCCTGATGGAAATTATATCTTCGAAATTGGTGTTTATGAAGAGGGGTACGAAGGTGAAGAGGCTTACATCCTTTCTAACCCTGTAACTGCAATTATTGTAATTCGCTCACCAATTTCAATTTCTCTAATCACACCGGGAAATCCGATAGGTTTGGGGGTAACCAATATTTCTGAACCATATCCTAATTTTATCTGGTTTTCCAATCTTGATGATTATACTATAAAAATATATGAATTAGATGGAGTGTACGATACAGTTGAAGAGATAGAAATGTTGGAACCCTATTTCATTGAAAGTGAAATTTTGGGAACCAGTTTTTCTTATCCACCTAGTGCTCCCGAATTTGTGATGAATCAAACTTACGCTTGGCAGATATCTGCTATAGCAACAAGCCCTAACGCATCATCTGAGAGTAAATACAGAAGCACAATATATTTGTTTAGACTTTCAGATACATCATCAGAAGAGTTGAGCTTGCAGATTCTAATCAACTTCCTTAACCAATTGGATATTGAGGGTATAGACGAAATTATTAGTTTACTCGAAGCAGGATATACTATTGATAACATAATTTGGCAAGGTACCGAAATTTCTGTAGAAACGCTTATGGAAATTATAGAAGAAATATCATCCGGTAATATTGATCCGATTAATATTACTATTGAATAGGAGTAAAAAATGAAAATGAAAATATTTTTTATCATAATAATTACAATGTTTGTGATCTCTTTGATAGCTGAAGAATCGGTTGGAATAACATTGAAAGTAAAAGGAAATGTAATTCTAACACATGAAGAAGAAGATCTAAAAGCAAAAGACGGTGCAGAATTAGAGAATAACGATGTTTTAGAAAGCAAAGATGAATCGTTTGCTGTTGTTAAGTTCATTGATGGAAGCTCTGTTGTTAAGCTTTTCCCTAATAGCGTATTAACAATAAATGCTGAAAAAAAAGATGGTAAACTTAATAAAAGGTCTAATTTGAAATTAGGTAATTTATGGGCAAAAGTATCTAAAAATACTGGAGAATTTGTAATTGATACACCAACAACAGTTATATCGGTGAAGGGAACTAAATTCGTTCTTCTAGTAGCTGAAAATGGATCAACTAATCTCTATACCCTAGAAGGTGCTGTAAATATAAAAAACAAGAAGGATGGTAACGAAGCAAATGTGGGTAAAGGGCAGAAGGCAAGTACTTCGGGAGAAGGTGAAATAATTGTAAGCACCATTATTGAGGGCGAGATGGATGAATATGATATTTCAAGCTCAGAGATATTGAACATAAATTTGAAAAATGAAAATGGAGAGAAAAGATCCATAGAAATCGAATTTGAATAGAGGTAAGAATGAAGAAAATATTATTAACTTTATTTGCACTTTCCATTATAGGTCATCTTTCTGCTGTCATTTCATTTCATCATGAGCAACCTGTAAACTTATTAGTTGGAAATATATTAGATCTTGAACTTGAGATACGAGAAGGATACACAGATGTAGATAAGGTTACTGTATTCTTCCGGCAAACAGGTGAAACTTCATTTTCTGAAAAAGATCTGGAACCTGGTTCAGAATCAAATCCTATATTTTCTTCAACTATGGAAGAGTTTGCTGCTTATTCTTCTACTGCAGAGTATTATTTCGTGATTCAAAGTATTAGTGGAGATATTGTCACATTTCCTTCTATCCAACCTGAGTTAAATCCATTAAGAATATCTGTTAATGCTCCTCAAGATACAAATGAAGGTTTTGTGTTGTTGTCACCGGATACTGCTTTTTCTGATATTACTAATGATTTTTTGATTGCTGTATCAATATTTACGATCTCAGATCAAATTGATCATAATACAATTCAAATATTTGTTGATGATAAAGATGTAACAAAAGGATCAAGAATATTTACTAATGCGCTTACATACAAAATGGAAAAAGCAAAACCAGGATTACATTCTTTTTATGTGAAAGCAAAAATGCTTGATGGTAATATTATAGAATCAGAACATTGGGTAACCATTTTAAAAGAAGAGAAATATGAGCTTCCACTTGATTTGTCTGGAAGAGCACTTGTTTCTATGCGTTATCAGAATACTTCTCGAAATTCACTTGAAGACTCTGATAAATCTGCAAATTTTCTTCTAAGTTTTAATGGCTCTCAAAAGTGGCTCAGGTTTAAATCTAAAATTTATCTTTCTTCATTAGAAACGAGTTTTGCTCAAGCTGTAAATAGATACAATCTTTCTTTTCTTGTTCCTCATTTTAATCTAACACTTGGTGATCATGCTCCAAAAATGAATAGTTTTCTATTGTCAGGTAAAAATGTTCAGGGTATTCATGGAAAATTAGATTTCGATTCATTCCGTTTTATGTATACTTATGGGAACATCAAGCGGAGTGTAGATGGTAAAGTGATTCAGGATACAACTGGTCAGGATGTCTTGGATCGAGCAGGCACTTTTAAACAATCTAATAATTCTTTACGTTTAGAAATAGGAAGCTCTAAAAATTTTATGATCGGTTTTGGTTTTGCAAAAAACAAAGATAAGATAGGATCTATAAACGAACAATATTACCTTGATGCAAGTGATAGCTCATTAGTAGTAAGCCCGAAAGATAATCTTTTGTTTGGAACCGATGTACGTCTTTCATTAATGAATCAAAGATTTGTTTTAGGAACTGAAGTGGCTATGAGTTTATATAATGATAATATAATTGATGGTGCAATCACAGATTTGGATTTTTCTGAGATTGATCTACCATTCAATCCTGAAGATTTTGAAGATATTTTTGTAATTAACGAATCAATGGTTCCCATTAAACCGGGAGTAACTAACATTGCATTGAAATCTTATTTACGACTATTTTTTTATAGGAATCTCCTCAATATTTCTTTTACAAATATCGGTTCAAGTTTTAATTCTTTATCAACTAATTACCTCCAAAAAGATGCAATGATAATATCTTTTAATGATAATCTTATGTTGATGAATAATAGATTGGCTCTGAATTTTGGATTTAATTTGTCATCTGATAATGTAGATGATACAAAAGATAATACATCTACTTCTACTGCAATATTTACACAAGCTATGTACAAACCAAATGATGAACTGTATTTCAATTTGAATTTTAATACTAGTGGTTCTGAAGATGGATTTGTTCCAGATTCAACAAACACAGCGGTAGATATTCGATCTACTGCTATAAGTTTTGGTACAGGCTACTTGGTTAAGCAGATCAATAGCGCTCCAACACGTTTCTCCTTCAATTTTTCGAACTCTTTAAATAAGGATGATGCTAATGATTCTTTTGAATATAGTAGAAATAATATCGCACTTAGTGCAAAGACAGATTTTGAGCAGTTACCAATTATAACCATAATATCATACACATTTACACTAAATGACAACTCCTATTTAGTAAAAGATGAGCTTGAAAAATTCACTTTAGTTGAAGAAGCTTCCAATTATAACTCAATATTCGTACGGGGAGAATTTGATCTTATGGAGAGCAAACTAAAGCCTTATGTCGAATTCCGTTATAATCTCTTTAATGGTGATATTGAGTCACAGGCGGCACAAATGTTTAATCTTGGTTCTAGTTATAAAATTACGTCAAACTCTGTTATTTCTGCTGATGCAGGTTTAAAAAGTTATCAGAATTCAGATAGCCCTTATAATGATTATTCAAAATTGAACTTCAAGATGAATATTTCACAGAAATTTTAAATATGAAAATATTAAAATATATAATCATATCATTTATCTTATTCGTTATAGTTCAAATATTATTCATAACAAATTTTTGGAATAATCTGG
>JAVCCD010000098.1 GCA_030765665.1 Candidatus Tenebribacter mawsonii
GCTTCCACCAAAGGAAATCTCTCAGCCAAGATTCGGAAAGTTACGACTGAGTTAAAACTTTCCGAATCTTACGTTTAAGAATCCCTCTACAAGAAGCTTCGGAAAGGCTGAACTTTTCTTTCATAAACTTTCATAAACTATGTTACACTACCCTGTTTATGGGATTTGAACTTAAAATTTACTGTCGCAAGAAAACCTGTGTTTTAGAATGAGTCAATATAATTATTATCTATAAGACATTATCAATAAAAACATTTGACTACTTAAAATACTAATAATATTTATGCAAAAATTTTATAATAGGATGAAATATGAAAGTACTACTGATATACAATCCATTCGCCGGACATGGACGTGCAAAGAAAATATTACCGGAAATAGAAGCAGAATTTACAAAATATAACATTGAGTTTGATTTACAGCTTACAGATTATCCGGAACATGCTACTGAGATAATGAAAAATGTGAAATTTAAAACATATGATGCAATTATTGCTGCTGGTGGAGATGGAACTCTTTTTGAAGTTATCAATGGATATTACAAGAATTCATCCAGGAAAAAACCACCCATTGGAATTTTGCCTATAGGCACAGGAAATGCCGTTGCCAGAGATCTGGAACTTCATGTTTCTAAATGGAAGGAAGCTATCGCGATAATTGCACTGATGAAACCAAGAAAAGTAGATGTTGGGAAATATACAAGCCATGGTCAAACATATTATTTCTTAAATATCTTAGGTTTAGGATTTGTAGCTGATGTAACTAAAACTGCCAAGAAACTTAAAGGTCTCGGTAATATTTCGTACACGCTTGGTGTGTTGTATCAAGTGCTGATGTTAAGGTCTTTTAAACTCAAACTTGAGCTTGATGGCAAATTACTGGAAAGAGATAATATTTTTGTTGAAGTATCTAATACAACTTATACTGCCAATTTTTTTATGGCACCAAATGCTAAAATAGATGATGGATTACTCGATATTACTCTGCTTAACAAATTGGGCAGGATTGGTTTGTTAAAAGCTTTCCCGAAAGTATTTACAGGTGAGCATATTCACCTTCCGGAAGTTGAAACTTTTACAGCTAAACATATTAAGATAACTACCGATCCTCCAAAAGTTCTAACTCCCGACGGAGAACTTATCGGCATAACACCTGTAGAAATTGAATGCTTGCACCAGGATATCGAGGTTCTCTGGAAATGAATCCTATCCGTTCGGTAATTTTGTGGTCTTTTGGTTTAATTTTCTTTGGTATTTTTAGCACAATTGCAATTTTATTAACTTATATTATACCTCTAAGAATTTTAGATCCTTTCATACAAGCATCTCTAAAATTACTATTTAAAGTAATGTTTATAAAAGTAAAAGTAAAAGGAAAAATCGATTTTGATAGTTCCAAAACATATCTACTTATGTCAAATCATGTTAGTTTATTTGATGTTCCATTACTAAAAGCATACATCCCGATCTATTTCAAAGGTGTTGAAGCTCATCATCAGTTTAAATGGCCATTTTATGGTTGGTTGGTAACTAGAATGGGGACAATACCAATAGAAAGACACAATATTTATGCTTCTATGCGAAGTATAAAAAAAGCAACTAAGCAAATAAAACAGGGAACATCAATTGCAATCTTACCGGAAGGAACAAGAACATTAACTGGTAAAATACAGCCCTTTAAAAAAATGCCATTCATGCTGGCTAAAAAAGCTGGAGTAGATATTATTCCAATTGGGTTATCCGGTTTATTCAAACTAAAGCCAAAGGGAAGCTGGCATATTACACCCTCTACAATTACAATAAGATTTGGTGAAGCTATAAAAAGTGGAATTGTTAATGATCTTTCTATGGAAGAGCTTCGCGATAAAGTGTTTGAAAGTATAAAAGGTTTAGTTACAGAACCATAAATTAGTCATTTTACATCTAATTTGAGTACACCATCCCACTGTTCTGGAGGGAATTCTAATAAATACATGCATCTTGTAAGCATAACTTGTGAAGCATTATCATTATATGGTTCCTCAGATAGTTCTTCGAAGATATCTCCAGCTTCTTGCCATTTTCCTACTCTATACAATTCTAAACCTTCATGATACATTTCAATCCATTCATATTTAGAAATATCCAAATTATCATTTTTTTCTTCAATTATCTCAAATATACATGTCGGTTCAGTTTTACCTTTCACTATTAGTGAGTCTAATTCACGACAGATAAATATTTCTTTTACTTGCTCGTAGGTAGCCTTACTTATAATTATATTTGTTTGGTAAAGTTTGTTTACACTTTCTAATCTGGCTGCCAGATTTACAGTATCACCAATCGCTGTGTAATCCATCCTCTTTTCACCACCAATGTTTCCAGCTACAAGTGGTCCTGAATTTATCCCGATCCGAGTTTGTAAATGTAATTCCTCAGTAGCAGTTAATTCATGCTTTTTCTCTAATTCTTCTCTGAGTTTTTTATGTGCAAAGGCTGTGTGACAAGCCAGCAACGCATGATCACTTCTCTCTATTGGAGCACCAAAAAGTGCCATTATCCCATCTCCGGTATATTTATCCAATAAGCCTGCATTTTGGAAAACGAAATCTATTAGTACTTTGAAGTATTCATTCAAATCTCGAACAAGTTCAGATGGTGTTTTTGTTTCAGAGAGAGTTGTAAAATTATAAATGTCAGTATAAAGTACCGTTGCGTTTATTTCTTTACCACCAAGTTGTACTTTATTCGGATCATCTTCCAGCTGTCTAATTACATCGGTATGAAGGTAACGTGTAAAGATCTTCCTGATCTCTCGTCTGGATTTACCTTCCAATAAATAGCTTAAAGTATTAATGAGTAAGTACGATACAATAATCCCAAAGATTTGCATTGTAAAATTCAACTGGATCCGATACAATTTCCATAAGAAAAAGTTAACAGATAGTACAAAAATTAGTAGTAATAATATAATTATATTAGCCTTTTTAGGCATTAAATTTGAGATTAAAAACATTATTGAATAAACTAATAAAAGAGTGATAACCAGATTGAACCAATTTGGAACGATAGTAATGAAATAATGATTGATGTAATTACTAAGTGCAGTTGCCCAGATCTCCATTCCCGGCATTATTTTGGAATAGGAATTTGATTTAAGATCATATAATCCAGCAGCTGTTGCTCCAAATATTACGTGTTTATTTTTAAATTCACTTAGAGGAATTATTGGCTGGTTGTTATTCATATAAGCAGAAGCAGAGGAAATGAGTGCTCTGAAAGGATATGTTTTAAATGCACTTTTACCATACCAATTTAAGAGATAATCACCATTTTCATCGACTGGAATCTTAGTTCCATTGGAATCTTTATATTGATCTAGCCAAACCCGATATGCCATTTGGGCAAAATTGTGTTCCTTTAACTTAAATAACAAACCAACTCTTCGAATGATTCCATCATTATCTGGTTCTGTATTGATTACTCCGATCGATTTATTCTTAACTAAAAATGGTTCAATTGGAGCTCGAATCCCCTGAAAGGGTAGAAGGTCTGATTGCTGTTCATCAATTGAGAATTCATTGATTTTTGGATGTATGTTATTAGCATCTTTAAGTAGTTGAACACCGAGATAGACCTTCATGTTATTTTCGATAGCTTCAGCAAAAATACTATCAGTTTCATCAGCAGTTGTTTCTTCACGCTCAATATCTTTTTCATAAAACTGCATATCAAAAATAACAGATCGAGCACCGGCTTCTGTGAGATAATTTACAGCATAACCATAAAAAGAACGGGGCCATGGCCATGAAATTCCATTTTCACTGAAAAAATCTAAACTTCCATCATCAATAGCAATAATTACAATATTTGTATCTGCTTTTGCTGGAATGGGATCAAGTTGAAAACGATAATCCAGCATTTTCATCTCTATATCTTTAAAAAATGGAGTTGAACTGAGAAGACCTATCAATGAGGCTATAATTATAGAGGCGACGAGAAGGATATACCATCTCTTGTAAAGCTTTGTTAATCTGATTGCTTGCTTTTTATTGTTCATTGACCTGCAGTTTGAATAATTTTGGGAACCATGTTTTCTGAAATTTTTCCAGCAACGTTTCCAAAGGCTTTAATACCTGCTTTTTCTGCACTTAATCCTTGTCCGCTAATATTGTTAAAAACATTTTTATAGATCTCTTCACCAGAGTTCATCTCCAAAGCAGAAACAGTACAATCTACAAATGTCGAATACATCCCATACATTTCTGATCCCTCACGTGATCTCGCCTTAATAGTAACATAAATGTCAGCTTTACTCATCTCATCTGTAAAAGAAAAACCTTTTGCTGAGAAACTTTCTTTTATCTTAGGTTCAATTTGAAGAACGTCAAGCTCCTTACCCAAATTAATTTCCTCAGATTCAACAAAAATTAACAAACCAGAAACATTGAGAATTATCTTTGTGGATGGTATTGGAAAAGTTTTTAGGATATTCTGATACACAAATAAAGTACTGTCTTGATTAATAAGTTTAGAGATATCCAACTCTACACTGAGTATTTGCATTTTCTCAGAGGATGTAATTTTGCTGATCTTAGAAGATGCAATTCCATTCATGTTTGTATTCACACTATTTATCAGGTCACCTTCCCCACGTTTAAAACTTAAAATAATTGGTAAATTGGGAATAGGAATCTCTTCCGAATCAAAATAAATAGCTTTTATTTTAATTGGCTGTTTTACAGATTTATTTCTTTTAGCTTCAATGTTATTCGTAATTGGCTTTAATTCAATGTTTGAGAGTAGGTTCTGTATAGATAGATATATTTCATTATTCAGATATACTGATTGCCCAAGATAATTCGCTTTCAGTGTTTCACCTATGTATTTTTCAATTGGTTTTAGAGATTGCAAAAATAGAAGGAGAGCTTTATCGTATTCTTTATTTTGTTCATATTTTTTTGCTTTAGAAAACTGATCTAAAGCCAAACTAATAGCTTTTTCAATTTTCTCATCTCTGGCTAGTTTATATTTAATCTTAGATAGCCGATAGTACATCCAATAATCTTTTTTATCCTGCCATTGTTCAACAAGTTCATAATCTTCTAATTCTGCTTCTGTTGTAGACCGGATCTTAGATTTCAATTCTTCTTCCAGTATTCCTGATTTCTCAATCATACTGCTAACAACTTCTCCAGCAATATTAACAGTGATTTCCGAAGCTAAATTTTTCAAAGCATCACTTGTTGCTTTTTCTATATGGTCGTTGCTGCCTTTTATTTTAGAAGCATGCCCGATTCCTATATAAAATTCGTTATCTATGGGTCTATTAGTTACCCAATCGGGTGCTTTTTTTGCATGAAGTAAATTAATTTGGAAAAATAAACATACAAGCAGTAAAATTTGAAAAAATCTTTTCATTCCAATCCTCCGAGTTTAGAAATAATAGATGCAGGAAAGTGTAACAGTGCTTACAGTTTTTTTGTAGATAAAGCCATCAGTATCGTTAAGCATCTTGTCTATCCCAAAAGAAGATGTATCTACCCAGAGAATACTGATCTGTAATTAAACCTGTACCAACTGAAAATGCAGCACCTTCAACTTGCTCTTCATAAATATCAGTAAATAATGTTGGAAGTGATCGACCACCGATTCTCAGAGGAATTACAGCAAAATCCCAAAGTTCGGTAAAGAGATATTCTGCACCAAATCACAATTGGTTCAGATCAAGGTTTTCAATTTCTTCTTCATTCCCTGTTTCTTAACTAGATCTTCTTTCAGGTCAAGTTGTTCTCCTTTGTAACTCAATTTATCAATATATACTTTAGTCTTTTTTTCTTTTTTGTAAGCATAAGAAAGTTGTAATTCACCCATAGCATCTTTTTAACTTTCTGGTTATCACCTGCTTTTTTAGTAGCAACGGATTACGGAGTTCTTTTTGGTTGCTTATCAAATTTCTTTTTGCTTTTTTTCCCTGTTTTTTTTTCTTTTGTTTCTGACTCTTTTGTTTATCCTTTTTCCCGTGCTAATGATTTATGTATTATCAAGATACTAAGTAATATCTTTAAGTTTTACGTCGTAGTTTCTGTTTCTCTAAAAAATAGATCTGCCAGAGATCTTTCTGAGATGAATTTAAAAGCGGTTTCAGAATGGTTTTTCCAGCTTTACCTATACTTTTTTCCAGGAAAAGTAACTCTTTGAATTTTGCTTTGATTTCATCATCCAAATCCACTTTCAAACCAGATTCTCTGAGCAGAAGCACACCCTTAGCTCGGATCGCTAATTCCAAATAAATCCGTAAATAGCAGAATAAATCAAGCACAACTTCTCCGTTGAAACTGTTGCGAAATCCAGCCAGATATATTCCCTGCTTGGTTTCAGCAAATTTACCACTCTTAAGAAATCCCAACATGGTCACATCAGAATCGAAACCACTTTGCAGCCATTTACTCATGCCTTTTTCGCTAACAGAAAATATTCCGATTAGAAGTAATGGCAGTACCAAAACTTGAAGCATCGTATTGATGAGTGGAGGTAGGAAAAAATGATTGAAAAATGAGTGAATCACAATTGCAGCCAGTAAACCCGGTAGAAAATGAATGAATCTAATTTGCTTATACTTCCCTGTAATATAAACTGAGACCAAAGCAAAAATGGCAGTATTCCCACCATGCAGGATGGCCGTTCCAAATCCACGGAAAATCCACAGCATTATATTACTACTTTCCAACTGATGCAAATAATAAATGTTTTCCAAGAGGGAAAAACCACTTCCCACAGCAAAACCAATGATCGCTGCATCTACAAGAAAGCCGATTTTTCCTTTTTTAATAAGCAAAAAAGGGAGAAGTGCTTTGGCGATTTCTTCCAGAACTGGTGCAATGTAACGAGAGAGGATTTCTCCGCTGATCATAGTGAGAGTAAATCTATTTACAAAGTAACAGATTACTGCTGCCAGCATACCAAATCCAATTGCCTTAAAGATAGAAGCAGGCTTGAGCAGTTTGTAATTATCCAGAAAAATCAGCATTACCAAAAAGACAAATACCGGAATTAAACTGACTGCGATGCTTATCATAAAACTACTATTAAACTATCGAATGTCTTTGCCATTAAAACAATTTCAAACTTACCATCAATTCCTCAGAACGATTGAAATCATCATCCCAGGCAGCAGCAAATCCAAATGAAAAAGTTGTTTTAAGAAGAGACATTGAGATGAATCTAATATCGCATTGCATCCCGACATTGTAATATAATTCTCGTTCCGAATCTATCACATCAGTTGATAGGATTGATCCAAATACAGCCGGCCGCAGCCATCTGGCATAAAAAGCTGGCACTCCAAATTGACTAAATCTAAGAGGTGGAAGATTTAACTCAAGCATCGATTTAGCAAAATTCTTTCCATCTGCATCATTGATTCCCAACCCGGGAAAAGAATAGTGCTGTCTGTATCGTTTTTCATCCTGATGATCGATCCAGTTATTGCCAAAACCACCAAAATAGAAATTGGCAAAGGGATTAGACAGATCACTAAAATTGTATCCAGCTGAACTGCGTAACCAGATGGAGGAGTGCTGAAACGCAAACGGAACTCCAAAATCTACTGAAGATAAAGTATAAGGATAAAACTCTTTATTTACGTATGATGAAGAGAGTCTGGTTGAGAATTCATAACCCTTCTCTCCATCCACCGCACCCAATGATTTCTGTACAAAGCCATAATTCCAGGCTGTGGAAGCCTGGAACATTTCATCGTATTCGGCTGAAACATTTTGAAAATCAGGTAAAATATCCAAGCCACCGTAACCATCAAAATCAAAAGTCAATTCCATTGTTCTTGGTTTATCATTGAGCAAGTTTTTTTTGTATCCAAAGCCATATGAGTAGCCTTTTCGGCTGATCTTAGTTGGACCGAACAAATCATAAAAATCCGCTTTGTTATAGTCAGCTCGCAAGGTTAGACTTTGATAGGAATATTTTCCTCTTAAATGAATTTTCTCATCTTCAGAAAGATCGTCTTGAATCGAATAGGAAGCATCTAAAGAGAAGCTATTGAACCCGAGCGCATCTTGCCATTTGAAATGATAACCTGTGGCTAAATGATCTTTGTAACCCTCCACAATAGGATAGGCGCCAAGTAGATGGATATTTTTAGAAACTTTGTATTCACCCTTGTAGGTTTGTCTGCTTTCCAAGTCTATTTTAGCAGGAGACCCATCATTCCATTCTTTCACATAAGGAAATTTCTCAATCACCTTTTGCCCCAAATATTCGATTGCTCCCACTTTATCTAAAGTTTTGTTTTCCATCCAACCTGGAATCCAACCCTTACCTCCCACATAATTAAACACGATCAGCGAATCGGAAGAAACAGGAATAGGCCGGAAAAAACCAGTTTCGCAATTGGAAATGATGGAAATATCATCGATAGCAAAATCATAGCGGTACACGTTGGAAACGCCGGAATAATAGGAAGTGCCAAATAGATAACGGCCATCCTCGGAAAAAACAAAATTAGCTGGAGAGCTGTAATCAAAATCAAAGATCTGCTGGTAAGATGCGTCGCCGTTTTGCAGCTTCTTTAAATCAAACCAGACAAGCTGCTGAACACCGTCGATATGAGTAATGGCACCAGTCAACTTACTGCCATCTGGTGAAATATCCAGATCATAAATGTCTGAGCCGTATGGAAAAGCATAAATTGCCTGCCAGTCAGTATAAGGTGGTTCCAGTTGGATAAGAGTGGAAATACCATTTTCATGGCGGACCCCCCACAGAGATCTATCAGCCCGATTCAGAGCTAATTCTCCAGCGCGCAGGTCGGTAATAAGCCGAGTAACTTTTCCAGATTCGATATCTACCATATTCAGATCACGGCGATAGTAATTATCGGAAGTAAAGAAAAGTCTATTCTCATCTTTATCCCAGGCCAGAGAAGTAGTATAGTAAGTAGAAGCTGCTTTGATATTACAGATCTTACGTTTTTCACCCGTATTTACATCGATCTCCAGAATATGGGGTAATTGTCCGGGAAGTTTTACGGCTGTAAAAAGTTTCAACTTTTCAGCATCATAGAAGCTGCGGGAGACAGAGCCCATCGCTTCTTTGGTTATTGGCTTAATTTCTGTTGTAGGGTTTTGGCGTATTCGGGCTAAATTATGCTCTTGAAATTCATGTTCAAAAGTGATCCAATCTTGCCATTCATCAGTTAATTTACGATGGAAAACCTGCTGAAATTGTTTAGAAAAATAGGCTCTTGTTCCATCTTCCCGTTTCACCCAATCGATCAATTTATTCGGTCCATATTTTTGTCCCAGATAGCTGAAGAAACGCGTTCCATAAAGATAGGAATTTGCTCCAACCTGAAAATCTATCGCCGTTCCTTCTGCTTCCAAACCTACCAGATCATAAATTCGGGTACTGTCTCGCACCATGGAACGAAACACCATCTCATCATAAGAGCCCAGAGAACGACCTACTCCGCCTGACATCCAGGTTTCCATGCTCACTGCGATACCTTCATGATACCAGCGGGGCGCAAATTTACGAGGAGTAGCCAGATATGCATAAAGTAATGAAAACGGATTTTCCTGAACTTGCTGAATCTTACTGCCAAAGAATTTGCGCCAAAATCGATCTGCTTTGGAAGACATATCCATAGCTGTGATATGAGTAAGTTCATGATGCATCAACAAGCTCATGCGTTCATTGGCTGGTGCCACTTCAAAAACATACATATAAGGCGACATACTGATATAAACAAAATTTCGCGGAACCGCTGTGGCGCCACCATTGGCCCAATCAGAAAAATCTTCGATGAAAATTGTGGATCTTTCTGATGGTTTGTAATCCCAAAAATCTTGATAGTAATCCCAGGTGCGCA
>JAVCCD010000157.1 GCA_030765665.1 Candidatus Tenebribacter mawsonii
AAAATTGTAGAAGTTCAAAGTAATAAAGATCTGCTAAAGTTTATCAAATTTCCTTTTAAATTATATAAGGATAATTCAAGTTGGGTCGCACCGCTAATAAGTGATCAAAAAACATTTTTTAATCCTGCTAAAAATCCATATTTCAAACATTCTGAAGTACAGCTCTTCCTGGCTTATAAAGATAATGAAATAGTTGGTAGAATTTCTGCTCAAACCAATACAAATCATAATAAAATTCATAAAGATAAAATTGGCTTTTTCGGTTTTTTTGAATGCATCGATGATCAAGAAGTTGCTAACTCACTTTTTGATGCTGCTAAAGAATGGATAAAAACTAAGGGAATGGATACAATGCGTGGACCCGCCAGTTTCTCTGTGAATGATGAATGCGGTTTATTGATAAATGCATTTGATAAAAGCCCAATTGTAATGATGACATATAATCCAGAGTATTATATTAAATTGTTTGAAAATTGTGGCTTTGAAAAATCAATGGATCTGCTGGCATATAACGCAGAAGTTAAACCACCACCAGAAAGATTAAAAAAACTATCCGATAAAATTGAGAATAGAGGTCATTTTACCGTAAGAAATTTGAAAACAAAAAATAAGAAAAAACTTAGAGAAGATATTGAGAAGATATTCATAATTTATGAAACTGCCTGGTCTGATAACTGGGGTTATGTTCCTATGTCTGCTGATGAATTTGATCTGCTGGTTGATTCTTTGCTTCCAATTATTTTGCCAGAGCTTATCTTCATTGCAGAAATTGATGGAGAAGCAGTTGGATTATCTGTCACTTTGCCCGATTACAATTATGTATTAAAAAAGATGAAAGGAAGAATGTTACCACTCGGATGGTTGAAATTCCTGCTTAACAAAAACAAAATACCTGGTGTAAGGGTAGTTATAATGGGTGTTCTTGATGAATATAAAGGACGTGGGATAGATGTTGTGATGTATTGCAAAACTCATGAAGTTGCTCAAGATCATAAAATCCCGTTTAAAGAAGCAGAATTTTCTTGGATATTAGAAAGTAACACAATGATGAATAAGATAGCTGCTACATTGGATGCAAAAGTTTATAAAACATACCGAATGTATGATAAACCAATATAAAGTTGAGGTGAAAGAATGATAAAAATTAAACCTGTAATCAGCAAAAAAGAGTTAAAGCAATTCATTATGCTTCCATTCAAATTGTATAAAAATGATCCTAACTGGGTTCCTCCGCTTATTATGGATCAAAAGAATTTCTTTAACCCAAAGAAAAATCCATATTATGAGCATTCTGAAGTTCAATTATTCCTTGCATACAAAGATGAAATAATTGTTGGAAGAATATCTGCCCAAACAAACACACAACACAATAAATTCCATGAAGATAAAGTAGGTTTTTTCGGATTCTTTGAAAGCATAAACGATCAAGCTGTTGCGGATAAACTTTTTACTGTAGCATATGATTGGCTTAAAGAAAAAGGTATGGATACAATGCGCGGACCTATGAATTTCTCTACTAATAATGAATGCGGACTCTTGGTAGATGGCTTTAGCACACCTCCATTCATTTTAATGACACACAATCATGAATGGTATCAAAAATTATATGAAAATTTTGGATTGTCTAAAGAGATGGATCTCCTGGCTTATCTTATTCCCAAAAGACCAACTCCAGAACGATTACAAAGAATAACTGACAAACTTCAGAAGAGGGGCAGATTTACCGTGCGTGAACTCTCTTCCAAAAATAAGAAGGAGTTACGCAGAGACTTGCAAACAGTTTTTACGGTTTATACAAAAGCCTGGGAACGTAATTGGGGTTTTGTGCCAATGACAAAAAGAGAATTTGATCATGAAATTGATAGTGTAATAGATGTTGTACGCCCAGAATTCTTCTATCTGGCATTTGTAGATGATGAACCAGCTGGTTTCTATGTAGCACTTCCCGACTTCAATCAGGTACTTATGAAGATGAAAGGAAAACTGTTCCCATTTGGAATTTTCCACTATTTATTTGGTAAGAACAAAGTCACTGCTATGCGTGTGATTACGATGGGTGTTATTAAGGAATATCAAAATCGTGGTATTGATACAGTTTTTTACACAAAGAATTTCATGATTGCCAATGAACACAAAAAGATGAATATAGAAAATGCTGAGATGTCATGGATTTTAGAAACCAATACCATGATGAATCGTATTGCTACAAATTTGGGTGGATGGATTCATAAAACTTATAGAATCTTGGATAAAAAAATAAAATAAAGTAAGAATATCAAAGATCCAACATGGAATGCTCAATGATGAAGTGAGGGAAGATTGCTTCGAAAGATTTTCTTAGAAGTAGCCTCGCAAAGACTAATGTTCTATGAAGAAGTATGATAAAACCTTGAAATCGCTTCTTCCCATAATTCACTCACTTGGTAATTTCAAGGTTGAAATAAAATAGTAAATTAAACCTTAAAAGGATTAAATGAGAAGATTCATTGAAGGAAATCCTTTCAAGGTTATAAAAAGTAGGAAAATAAATGATTTCATTTTTAAACTCAGGAATTTTGTTATTAAGTTCGGCTATTATTATACCGATCTTGATATATTTGTTTGCCAAAAAAAAACCACACAAAGTAATCTTCAGTTCGATCAGGTTTATCAAAGAAAGTCAGCAGAAACAAAAACGTAAAATAAACCTGAAAAACCTGCTTTTACTTCTAATTAGAATATTAATAATTCTCTTCACTATTTTGGCAATCGCCCGTCCTGCAATAAAAGCTGATTTTCTAAAAAAAGGTGATGCACATCCAAAAACTGCTATTGTGGTGATAATTGATAATTCCTACAGTATGAACTATCTTGTGGACACACAAACTGACCTGGAAAAAGCAAAGGAGATCACACATCAAATTAATGCCATAATCAGCCAAAATGATAACACGATATTGCTTACTTTAAACAATAATTGGAACAATCTTCATTCAGGAATTAATATTGGGAAATTATCGGGAAAATTAATTGATGAGATCACTATCTCACCACAGATAATAGCTCTGGAAGACGTGATAAAAGTTGCCGAACAAAAACTTAAAGAGACACATCTTCCCAATAAAGAGATCTACTTTATTACAGATATGCAAAGACAGGAACTCGATATCAAATTGGAATTCCCTACCTTTTTTATTCCCACTTCATTTGTGCATGATAAAAATAATATTAGCTGTCAGAATGCTACAATTAAACATGAGATAGTTAATAGAAGTATGCAAAAACAAATTGAATTTGAAATTGTGAATCACTCTAAAAAATCACAACAAGATGTGATCTATGAACTCTTTATCGATGGCAATACTGTTTCTCAAAAAGCAACTGATCTACTTCCTGAGCAAAATAAAAAACTCTCACTTCCATTAGAAATTGAAATTCCCGGTTGGCATAGTGGATATGCTTCTGTGAAGAACGAGAGATTGATCTTTGATAATCGTAACTACTTCAGTTTTCATCTTGATCCAAATCCTGAAGTTTTATTGATTACAGATCTACAAACTATCCCACCGGCACTGGAATCGATTTTACAGATTTATACAGAGAACATCACCTTGATAAATAATGAGAATTTTAATTATGAGAGCTTACAAGATTATGAAAATATTATTATCTACAAAAAACAAATTTTATCAGAGAGACTCCGATCGATCTTGAGAGAATTAAAAGAAAACAAACGGAAAATTTTATTCATCTCTGATGAGAATCTCTCTAAAGACCAGCAGAAATTTGTTTCAGATTACTTTAATTGTGAGTTTCAACAATTTAATGGTAAAAATAAAAATATCGATCAGATAAATAAATTTCACCCTGTCACAAAACTATTGAAAGAGATGAACAACATTGAAGTAAGAGATTTTTGGGATGTGAAAAGCAACTCTAATATCCTGCTTAGATCTAAAGACCTGCCTATTGCTTTGGAACATAATAATTCCATATTATGGCTATTCGATATCCAAAGTTTGCAAAACCCATTTCTTCTCGATCCAGTATTTCCTGTGTTTGCATATAATTGTCTGCAATTTATAAGTGATCACGAAAACTTCTCATATAAAATTGGAGATAGAATTAATCTGAATTCACACGAACTAACATTTCCTGATGGAGCCTCGATAACAACAAAGATGATTTTCTATTCCCCAACCACAACCGGTATTTATTTTAATAATGGTAATGCAATAGCTGTGAATCTTGATTATACTGAAAGCGATTTTAATAGATGGAATGATTTGAAGATCAAAAATATTCAACTTCTAAATAAAGATTGGAAAGACAAAATCATGCAATCACGGTATGGTTTTGAATTATGGAAGTATCTGCTCATTGCAGCTCTGTTACTATTCATTATCGAGATGTTAGTGATAAAAAGCGAAGAGAGGAAGAAGCGTTAGGGGTTAGGGATTCGGGATTCGGGGTTAGGGATTAGGGATTCGGGGTTCGGGATTCGGGGTTAGGGGTTCGGGATTAGGGATTAGGGATTCGAGAAGAATATCCAATATAAGAAAAGAAGTCGTTTGCAATAGCAAGCCGACTTTTACAACAAGGAATGCTCAATGATGAAGTGAAGGGAGATTGCTTCGTAAGATTTTCTTTGAAGCATCCTCGCAAAGACAAAAATTAAATGATGAAGTATTTTCCATTTGACAGTTAAAAACAAAATACACAATTTCGATTTTGCAAATAGTAAAAGCAAAAAGAACATAGTAATTTATTAAAATTGGAACTTGGAAATTGATGAAACTAATTAAGAAGAGAACAAGCTATCATGAATGATATAATGCAAAATTACACGAGAGCAATGAAGTTGTATGGCTATAATGATATTACAATTAAAACCTATCAACAACATTT
>JAVCCD010000313.1 GCA_030765665.1 Candidatus Tenebribacter mawsonii
CACAAGCTATTTTCGCAGGATCTTTCGCTGTTGTTAGAATGATAATATATGCAGAAGGCCGTTCTCCATTTTCGGGTCCATACCAATCTTTAAGATAACCAGCCCAACTCAAACATGAAAATACTTTCTCATTATCCTCAACTCTGTTAGATATCTTAAATCGCAAACGTTGTAAATTAGCTGCTGAAGGTGACAAACGAGCCAGATCTACAAGATCTTCCAATAATGATGTTTCAATTGTATGATTCTGATTAAATCTGCGGTAACTACGATTTTTTGTAACCAAATCTCTAATCATTGCACCCTCCGGATAATTTGTGCATTAATCCTCATTTCTGCTGACCTTAATCAGGGGAAAAATAAATAGTGTCAAGGAACTTAAAACAATGAATGCAGTTCCAATATTTATTGAATCAGCGATGAAGCCCATCAAGGGTGACATCACAGCAACAAATATTGTTTTCAATTGTGATTCAACGGAGAGACCCGAAGCCATGACATCATGTGAAATATTATCGCTTATAAAACCAATATTGATTGGTCTGCGCAAATTCTGTAATATAAAAAGCAGAATAAATAGAATTATTATAATAATATGCAATTTAGTAATAAAGAATATTCCAGCAATTAGTACTAATAAGATCCCAGCAAGATAGGTGTAATTTACCGCTTTTGATAAAGATGAAAATCTATTTTTTAGCCTACCTGAATTGCGAGAAGCAAATGAAGTTAAAATATGAAGAATACAATATACCAATGCTATAATAATTGGTTCTCTTCTGCTGACTCCCAATAAAAAAGGAATAGAAATAGCTGCCAATTGCAGTATTGGTTGCAAATAATCTTTCACCGTTTTAAAGAGTCCGTCAAATATTGCAGAATTCACAAGTGCTCTACGTAAGAGAGGTTCTTTGAAACTCGATGTTAAACTGGTAAATGTAATATTGAAGTTATGCTTGATATTATCAAAGAAACCTTCTTTTTTCTTTCTTTCTCCATCTAGTTCCTTTGGATATGTGAACATTAATATTAAAGCAAGAAAATACGGAATTGTAGATCCTAGAAAAACATATTTATATTCACCTGAATAAAGAACTATTCCTCCTGCAATTAGAGCAGCAAGAGCGGATCCCATCTGTGACCAACTTCTTGTGTAACCATAATATTCTACTTTTACATCAAGCAAGTTATTAAGTTTAAGATATTGCAAAATCATAGCTTTATGGGTACCTGTTCTGAAAGCATCACCCAGTGCAAAAAAAATCATTGCAATAATATATAAAAAAAATCCCGAGAAAAAGAAAAAAAGAGTAAAGGATAAAATATAAGATGAGAAAGAAAATATCATCGATTTGCGTCTACCCAAGCTGTCTGCTATAAAACCAGTTGGAATTTCAAATATCAGAATTGATATTTCTCTGATTGAGATTAATATTCCAATTTGTAAGAATGAAATCCCCTGCTCAAGAAAAAATAGAAAAATAAAAACATCGAAAAACCGTTGGTTCTTCAGAAATCCATATGCAGAAAATTTGAATAATTGCAAATTTTTAGGTATCAAATCACACACTCGTTATATGTTTAATTAAGTTTCTAGGCATTTCAAATAACAGTAAATCGTCATTCTGTTCCCAACTTTTAAAACCGATTTTATTTACTTGGTTCATTAAGTTTGTATCATTTGGAACTAGAAGTTGAATTTTATTACAGTTATTCTGCTTAGCAACATTCATTACGAAATTTATTAGTTCATTAAAAACAGGTTCTCTCTCTGCTTCTATCGCATTAATCCATAGTATTTTTTTATATACATCTTTAGAGTACAGAACAACACCATTTATCTTCTTGTTTTCTAAATATACTGCATAATGCTGTTTTTCATGAATCGTTTTAATTAATTTTTTTGAGTAGCTTTGTACAACCCAACCAATTGCAATAAAATTATTGCTTCCTTTTAAGTATGTTGTGTTCCTGATATATTTTTCAATTTTATTAAATTCAATATTACTAAAAAGTTTGCTACTTTGTTGTTTTACATTAACATCGGATAATTCCAACTCTTTCAATGATAGTGTTAATATTTTTTTAAATCCTAATTTCTCGTTAAGTTTAATAGAGGTAATATTATCAAAATATGTAGAGAATCTAATTGAATCAATCTTTTCCCATTTAAGCTGATCCATAAAATAAAGTGCGATTTTGTTTCCAACACCTCTTATCTTAGTTTGAGGATCCTTCCTGAGAGCTTCTAACCAAATATCTGTTGAAGTGAGATAACGCATTCTTCCAAACCCAATAAGTTTGTCATTTTCCCAATAACCTGCGAAAATGCTATCTTCACTTTTTGTCCACTCATCAAAAACTTCGGATATGTAATCCTCACCTTCCCAGATTTGAGATGATATTCGTAAGACTTCTTTTTTGTCGGAATAAATAATCTTTCTTATCATGATCACATCAATTTTAGGTTAAATTGTCTCAACTTTTTATCTGCAAATTTTGGATCTGGATAATATTTAGCCATTTCTATCCAAAAGATAGAGCTGTGGTTTTTCACTTTTGTATGAACCAACTCATGAATAATTACATAATCTCGTAATTCTTCGGGAAGATTATTGAGTTTTATATTTAAGTTTATGTTATTCTTGGTCGAACAGCTTCCCCATCGCGTTTTTTGTGAACGGATAAATGAGCGATTGAAATCTAACTTATGAATTGCCGAAAGTTCTTCTAATCTGTTTCTTAATATTTTTTTTGCTTCATCTTCATCATTTATGTTGGAACTTTTTGCATTCTGAAGCGTAAATTGGTTTCTTTCACCTATTTTGATAAATTGTTTTTCTACCCAATCAGATTTTGAGTTAAGAAATTTCTCTGCACTCTTTATTGTACTAAATTTGGGAATAGTAACTTTAATTTGTTTTGAACTATCTATTGTTAAGCGTAAATATTTGGCTTTATTGCTTTTCCTAAAATGAACCTTACCAAATTTTGGATGAAAGATAAGATTCACTTCCGATTTCATAACTATTTAACAAATTTTTCAATTATTGGAGAAAGCAGCAGGTATCCAAATATTGCACCTATAAGTACGTTTGACCAAACGTTAGATGTCATTGGTCAACCACCAGCTCTGCATCCAATTACGCGGTAATACAAATAACCTGTTCCTGAGCCAATAATTATTGTGAGCAAAGTTAATAATATTTTTATCATTTTTGTTGTCCTTCTGAGTTTATTATGTTGTACTCAATTTCTGAGGCGACACGGATAAGAAAAGCTCTGTTATCTCTAGAAAGGTGCTGAGACGGATGCAGAAAAGCACTTACTAGTTGATAAATATAATGTTGAGAATGAAGGTGAAAATAATATTGATCAAAAGTTTTACTCTCCATTATTTTTTCTTCTTCAATAATTATTTCTTCTCTTAAATTGATAAGATGCCTACTGATCTTCTTCATTAATAATTTACTAAATTGTTTTCCCTGAATGTCCTGTTTTTTTGTTACAGGTTCAGATACGCTCTGAACATCAGGTTTTATTGAGTTAATTAGCTTATGTATGAATATTTCACGCTCTTCGGAATTCAATGTTACTGAACTGGAAATGTCGTTTCTTAGATTCATAGTAATCATTGTCATTTCCATAAGAAACTTCTGATAACGCTCGGTTCCAAGTACTTCAAATGGAATATTTCTTGTAGCTTGATTATAAGCATCCATTATCTTAATTGTTTCTAATAATTTGGTATCTACTTCACGTAAATATATCAAATTCATATTATTTTGTGTTTTACTAATCTCAGCGGTTAAGCCTATAAATACTGATGCTAAAAGAATAGTTATTGCAATTTTTTTTATCATTTTTTACTTCCTAATTCAAATTCTATGTGTAATGCTTCTAATGCTTTCCTCTCATCTTGTTTTTTTATAAGGCAAGAAATTGTTGTGTATGAGTCAGTACATTCGTATATGATTATATTTTTAGAACTTAAAGCTTTTACAATCTTAGCCATTACTCCCGGCATTCCTGTCATTCCAGAACCAATTACCGAGATTTTTGAAAATTCTTTCTCAGTTTTGAAATTATAATTATTTTGTTTTAAAACTTCACTAAATCTCTCTTCCATATCTTCATCTATGATGAAAGAGATCAGATCAGGAGTAATATCAATAAAATCAACGCTGATATCATTATCTGCGAGCGTTTGAAAAATGCTTAATCCATTATTACTTTCATCATCTTTTGGAGGAAAAATTTGTGCATAAATTATTTCTGATTTGCTGGTTATTCCGGTAACAGGTCTTAAGCTTTCCAAATTATGTACAATTGTTACTCTATCTTTATTGGAAGTTGAAAACATCCTAATGGGAATATTGAATTTAGAAGCTATTTGTACAGCCTGAGGATGTATTACATTTGCCCCCTTGTTAGCCATTTCTACAGCTTCTGTGTAGCTTACATTTGGAATATGAGTTGCATTCTTGATCTTTTGAGGATCTGCAGTTAAAATTCCTTCTACATCAGAATATATTTCAATAAGATCAGCTTTTAATGCAGCGGCAAGAATACTGGCGGTTGTATCACTACCTCCTCGCCCAAAAGTTGTAATCTCACCGTTTTCGCTTACTCCTTGAAATCCTGTTACAACCGGAACCTCTCCTCTTCCGATTATCTCTAGCAAATTATCAGGAATAATTTTCATAATATTAGCATTATTAAAATTATCATCAGTAATTATACCAGCTTGCATTCCATTTAGGGCAACTGCTGTGATATTCAATTGTTTCAAGGTTTGAACCATAACAACAGCAGAAATGAGTTCACCGCAAGACATGATTAAATCTTTCTCACGTGGAGATATAAGGTTGCATACTGAAGTTGCTGTC
>JAVCCD010000247.1 GCA_030765665.1 Candidatus Tenebribacter mawsonii
AAAAGTGAACTGTAAGGAACGGTTTAAAACCGTTCCAAAATGAACAAACAATCAACCTAAAGAATGGTTTGAAACCATTCCTTACAAAAAATAGGTAATAAAATGATTCACAATCGTAAACGTAATCGTTTGGCAAATTATGATTATTCTACACCGGGATATTATTTTGTAACCATCTGCATAAAAGGAATGTTGGAATATTTTGGTCGTGTGCAAAATGGTAAAATTGAATTGAATGATGCAGGACGGATTGTACAAAAATGTTGGTTTGATTTACCCAACCATTACAATAATTGTGAACTACACGCATTTGTAGTTATGCCAAATCATGTTCATGGAATTATTGAAATTGTAGGGAATGGTTTAAAACCGTTCCAAAATAAACAAACAAACAACGTAAGGAACGGTTTGAAACCGTTCCCTACGTATGGATTATCTGAAATTATGCGTGGATTTAAAACATTTTCATCAAAATATATTAATCAAAAAACAAAATATAAATTCACATGGCAAAAATCGTTTTATGATCACATTATTCGCACCGATGATGAATTGATCAGGATATCAGATTACATTGATAAAAATCCATTATTATGGAAACAAGATAAATATTCAATTGAATTAGAAAAAATGGCAGATCATTAATCTGCCACTACTAATTTGCATTATATTGTATGTTGAAATTAAAACTTAAAAGAATCTCTCATTATCTCAGGTAACTTATTCTGAATGAATTTAAGTGCTTCGTCCAAATTCTTTTCACCTTGTTCAGTAAGTCCTTTATTAAATTCCAATTCCCATTCAAATCCTTTTATGTGCAATAAATAAGCTTGTGGAGCTTTTTCATAGATTTGTTTACAAAGACTTAGAACAACTCCTGGAGAAATTGCATGCATTGTGAATTCCACCTGAGCATTACTATGCTCTACTTCAGTAACAATGAATCCTTCAAGTTGTTCCATTGAGGCATCCACAAAAAAGACAATATCGTGCTCAGAAATTGTATCCGCATCCTCAATGTTCAATTGATAATTTGAATCGAAAGAAATATTCTTATACCCATTCTTCTTAATCCAAATTTCCATTTGCTCAATAAAGCGAATCCCGAGAGCATCGTCTTGCCTCCCTGGATTACCATAACCATAAAATAAAATTTTCATACTATTCCTTAATAACAGTTAAAACCTTAATAGGTTATTGCGATTTTCTAATTTGCAGATTCAGTCGAATCAATCTCAAATCGCAAAAACCGATTTTAGCCATTCTTAAGTTTTCTATCCAATTCTTTACCGTTTGCATCAAGAATAATAGCTTCTAAAGGCATTTTACCAAGAGCATGAGTTGCACAACTAAGGCATGGATCATAAGCACGAATTGCAACTTCCACAGCATTCATCATACCTTCTGTAATCTCAGCTTGCCCATTCATGAATTGTTTTGCTGCAAGATTCACAGCAGTATTCATAGGAGTATTATTATTCGTTGTAGAAACAATTAAATTAGCCATTTCGATCTGATCATCATTGTTGATTCGATAATGATGGAATAAAGTTCCGCGAGGAGCTTCCAGAAGTCCAACACCTTCTCTACCTTTTGTTCCGGTAACTGTTAATTCACCACTCATAAGATCAGGATCATTTAGAAGTTCTTTCATCATTTCTGCACTGTGTAAGATTTCAATTAATCTTGCCCAATGCATATGCATACTCATTCCATTTGGTTTCCCATTTGTATAGGCTTGGAATATTTCAAATTCTTTTTGAGCTAGTGGAGAAGGTATGAAATCACAAGTGTTCATACGTGCTAAAGGACCTACTCGATACCAACCATCTTTTTTGCCAATAGATCTTAAGTATGGGAACTTCATGTAACTCCAAGATTTTACTTCTTCATCTATATATTGTAAGTAATCTTGATAATCAACATCATTGAGAACTTTATTTCCCTCAGAATCCACACCACGTAAAACTCCGTGATAAAGATCCATTGCACCATCTTTTCTAACCAAACTTACATGACTTGATGGGAATGCTGCAAATTTATCAATAAGATCTTTGTTTTGTGCATGATATCCCTTAAAGAACTCGAGCGCACCTAAACTCCAATCTATCATTTTATCTATATTCATTGGATCATCACCATTCAGCAAATAATCCTTTTCAGCTTGTGTAAGATGTTTATTTATTCCACCCGGAATCGCACCAGTTCCATGAATTTTCTTACCAGCGGTAGCTTTAATAATTTCTTGTCCATACTTCCTCATCATCACAGCTTGTACTGCAAGTTCTTTATGCTTGATTGCAATTCCTACAACGTTTCTCAGTGCAGGATCACCATCAATTCCAAAAAGAAGGTCTGGTGAAGCAAGATGGAAGAAATGCAGAACGTGAGATTGGAACATCTGTCCGTAATGCATCAATCGACGCATTTTGTCTCCAGTTGGAGTTAACCCATCACCAGTACCAGCACCAACAATTACATCGAGTGCTTTAGCTGCTGCCAAATGATGACTAACAGGGCAAATTCCACAAAGACGCTGAACAAGTACAGGAGCTTCCCAATATGGTCTTCCCTGCACAAAACGTTCAAAACCTCTGAATTCAACTATATGAAGTCGAGATTGTTCAACCTGATTATTATCATCGAGATGAATAGTAACTTTTCCGTGACCTTCAACTCTTGTTACGGGTTCAATAGTTATTTTTTTACTCATAATATTTTCCTCTTAATCGAATTTAATGACTTCGTATGGTAGATCCATCTCATTACCAGTAACGAGGGCTACAAGAGCGTTCCAAATGAGATCTGCTCTAGGAGCGCAACCAGGAAGAAAGTAATCGATCTTCACTATTTCATGGCATGGATATACTCTATCAAGTATCATTGGAAGTTCTTCATCATTCGGGATTATTTTTTCTTCATTAGCTTGTACAGAAACACAATTTAAATATGCTTCTTCCAAACATTCTGATATAGGCGCATTATTATTTCTCATTGCAGGAAGCCCACCCATAATAGCACACTCACCTATTACAACTAAAGTTTTACAATTTTTCCTGAAATCTTTAAGAACATGAACGTTCTCGCTGTTACAGCAACCACCTTCAATTATTCCAATATCACATTGCTTAGTAAAAGTTTTAATATCATCAATTGGAGATTTATTAAATTCAACCAGTTCGATCAAATCGAGAATTCGTTCATCGATATCCAATAAAGACATATGACATCCAAAACATCCAGCAAGAGAAGTAGTTGCAATTATTGGCTTACTCATGATGTCACTCCTTTATTTTCAATATCACTACCAATTGGGTTTTTATCATATTTTCTTTCACCAATTGGAACATCAAATCCTTTTTCTTTTCTGATAATTGCACCTACCGGACATGTGTCCATAGCTTTTTGAGCCAGTTCATCATCAAAATCAGCTGTTAGTTCATGATCTAAGTTGATCTGAGTTTTGTTTCCTCGGTTCTTAAACACGAACCAAGAAGGATTATCTGGTTCCAGTTTCCGTCTAATGCAACGTTTACAAAGAATACATCTATTATGGTCTATCATGATCTTAGGATTTTTTGCATCCAAATCTTTTGCAGGGAATAGATATGGAAATTGAGGAACCATCATTTTGTATCTGTAGGCGAGAGCTTGAAGTTCACAATTTCCACTCCTCTCACAAGCTGGACAAAAATGATTTCCTTCAGCAAAAAGTAACTCAATAATTGTTGCTCTTATTTTTTCTAATTCTGCTGTGTCTGTTACTACAACCATTCTATGAGATGCTGGAGTTGTACAAGCAGTCATATTTCTTCCATCAATTTTACATGTACAAACTCGGCAAGAACCTTGTGGTTTGATGCCTTCGAAATGGCACAAAGTGGGGATGTAAATGCCATTTTCATTCGCTACTTTAAGCACCATTTTGCCAGATTCTGCAGAATAATCAACACCATTAATGTTTACTAATATTTTACTCATGATCTCCCCCTAAATTGGGAATTCTGTTTGCAGTTTTACATGATTCCTGAACTGCAGCCTCGAGATTGAATTCACTAACAAAATCAGTATCTTTTTGGAGTTTCGCATCATATAACTCTCTAAAATTCTTAATTGTACTTAAAATTGGATTAGCAGCTGTTTGACCAAGTCCGCAACGATTCGAGATCATCACGTTTTCCCAAGAAAGCATCTGGTCAATATCCTCTGCAACACCATTACCTCTAAGTATTTTTTCTAGTTTATTCTTATATTGAACTGTCATAGCTCTACAAGGTACACATGATCCACATGATTCTTCAATGAAAAACTCAGTGAAGTTCAGTACTATTTCTTTTAGAAGATCACGTTGTTCTCCTATTACGATTAAAGAACCACCAGTAGACAGATCTTCGTAAGCTAATTTTCTATTAAATTCATTTGGAGCAATGCAATTTCCGGAGGGTCCACCTACTTGAATTGCTTGAACATTCTTAGCATCAACTAATTCTAAAATATCATTAACTGTAAAGCCCCATTCAACTTCATAAACACCAGGTTTTTCACAATCACCAGAAACGCTGATTAATTTTGAGCCTGTTGATTCTACAGTACCAAGAGATCTATACCATTTTGCACCTTTATGCATAATTTTTGCAACTGCACATAATGTTTCTACATTATTTACAGATGTTGGTTGTTGGTGATATCCTTTTACTACTGGGAATGGAGGTCTATCTCTAGGTTCTCCGCGTTTACCTTCAGCTGATTCCAATAGCGCAGATTCTTCTCCGCAAATATAAGCTCCACCACCAAATTGAATTCGGATATCAAAGTTGAAGCCTTTCTCACCAGCAACATCTTTTCCTAACAATCCTTCTTCTCTCAATTTACTAAGGACTCCTTCCAAGTACTCTTCCATATATTTATATTCGTAACGAAGATACAAAATTCCTTCATCAGAACCAATTGCGTATCCAGCAATCGTCATTCCAGCAAATAGAAGTTGAGGGCGATCGGAAAGGATAACACGATCTTTAAATGTTCCTGGTTCACCTTCATCTGCATTACAAAATACATAATGTTTTTCACCTTCAGCATTTCTACAAAAACGCCATTTCAAAGCAGTAGGAAACCCTGCTCCTCCACGACCACGAAGATTGGATTGCTTAATTTCTTCAATCACATCTTCGGGACTCATCGTAACAGCTTTTTTTATTGCTTCACCGAGGTTTGAATCTTTAGTTAATATTGGACCTTGCTTTAAAATATTAGATTGAACGTCTGTTCCAACGAGATCTTCCACATCAAGATCATTTTTCATACCTTTAACAATTTTTGCTACTTTCTCTTTAGTTAATTTAGTGAAAACTCGCTGGTTAATAATGGCTGATGGTTCCTGATCATTCATTCCAATACATGATGTATTAAACAAACCAATTTTTCCATCTTCAGAAACTGAACCAAATTTACATCCAGTTTCTTCTTCAAACACCTTTGCAATTTC
>JAVCCD010000023.1 GCA_030765665.1 Candidatus Tenebribacter mawsonii
TCAAAATATTTTTTTCAATATCAAGACCAATCAGAATTTTAACTTCTTTATCTTTTATTTCTTCATAGATCTCATTGAAACCTGAGAAATAAAAATAACCTACCAGCATATAAAGTCTTTGAGTTGTTGGTAAAATATCATTTATGACATTACCGAGTAATTTATCTTGGTTTGTAATAAACTGAGCCATTTGAACTTCCTTGCTTCTATTTTTTATTCAAAAACTAAATATTATTTTCGCAACCTAAAGTCAAACAATTAGGTTAATACGCTTTTACTTCTTTTGCCTGTAATATATGCACGCTGCGTCCAATATTTTGTTGTACATAACTAACCTATAGTTATGGTAATTTGTTGTACAATAACTTTTTTCTGGGAGTTATTGTACAATTCATCAATTCAAACTTCTCTCGTACCAATTTGTACAAAAGTCTATTCTTATTAAACTTAACTGCGAATTTCTTCACAAATTGGATTTTAGTCAACATGAAAATATTATATTATCCCTGTCATTTTCTCGGACAGCTCAGAGTGCTGTCCCTACGGAAATTTCAAAGTCAATTGTTGTATCGGTTTATAAGATTTTCGATGACAATCCAGGATACCATATTCATCAAGTGCAGCAATATGTTCCTTGGTTGGATAGCCTTTATTTTGCTTGAAGTTATAATTTGGGAATTGTTCGTGAAGCTTAAGCATGATCCTGTCTCGCGTAACTTTTGCTATAATGGATGCAGCGGCAATTGAAGCTATTTTCGCATCTCCTTTTACAATTGCCTTAGCAAATCCAACTAGTTTTTTGGGTATTTTATTTCCATCAATTAAACATAGATTCGGTTTAACGTTTAGAGATAGAACAGCTTCTTCCATACCAAATAATGTTGCTTGCAGAATATTTATCTCATCAATTATTTCAGGTGATACGATCTTAACTTCCCAGCAAATTGCTTCTTTTGTAATTATCTCATAAAGCTCTTCGCGTTTCTTCTCACTCAGTTTCTTAGAATCGTTTAAGCCTGGTATTTTCTTTTGGAGATCAAGAATTACTGCAGCCACCACAACAGGTCCTGCCAGCGGTCCACGACCAGCTTCATCAACTCCTGCAATAATTCCGAATTCTTTATAGAATATCTTCTCTTTTTTATAGAGGGGCATTATTTTTCCAAAATAAAGAACAAGCGTGAAAAATTTGAATCAAGTATTTTAGGATTATGATCAATAAGATTCTCTTCATAACCAATGCTGTAGATTCCCTTTAGTTTAAATTCAGAATTATTGATACAATTTATGATTTTGCTAACTTTAAATATTTTTTGTTTATGCTCTTCATCGTATCTGGCATAAAGAAATCCTTTCTTCTTGATAAAAGTAAGTTTTGTTGATTGAAAATTCGTTGTAGGTTCATACTCACTTTCATGAATAAAGATATCATCACGAATTTCTTCAACATTAATAAAACCATCAAAATGATTCTCACAATTTTTTGGAGTTGTTATGTCAAAAATGAAGATCCCATTTTCTACGATAGTGTTATAAACATTATTAAATAAAAGTTCAATTTCATTAGGATCATGAAGATAATTCAGGCTGTCAAAAAGTAAAAGAACCAGATCATATTTATTTGTGGGAAGTTCATCAGTCATTTTGTTTAATTTCAAATTTGGGGGAAATGGTTTTCCCGAAGCTATTTTCAACATTTCTGCTGAGATGTCAGAAGCATCAACTGTCAGACCTTTTTTAACGAGTAGTGAAGAGACATTGCCACTACCACATGCAAGTTCTAAAATTCGAGCAGGACTTTTACCAAATATCTTATTATAATGTGATAAAACAAAATCAACCCAATTATTATAATCAACATGGCTCATATAATTATCATAGTATTCTGCAAAGATACTATAATTATTGTTAGGAATGTCTTCCGATACTGAGATCATTTTCTTTGCAAAAGTTATCGCCTTTTCAAGACTTTTTTCAGAAGCAATTCCTTTTCCTGCAATGTCGTAAGCTGTGCCGTGATCTACCGATGTACGGATGAAAGGTAAACCAAGTGTAACATTTACTCCCTCATCTGCTGAGATCATTTTAAAGGGAATTAGTCCTTGATCGTGATATGCAGAAATTATCATATCATAAGAAGTTGCTTTTGTTGCAAAGAAAGTATCAGCAGGGAAGGGACCATCAATGTGAATTCCATCAATTTCTAGATCTTTTACAACAGATGCAATTAATTTGTCATCTTTTCCAAATGCCCCATTTTCACCGGCATGAGGATTTACTGCCAGCATTGCTATTTTGGGATTTTTTATAATTTTACAAGCTTCTTTATAGATCAATTCGAATTTTGGTTTCAAAGGTTCTGAACTTAAATATTTTGAAATATCTGAAACAGCGATATGTGTAGAGAGAAGTGATAGATTAAAATAAGGTCCCCAGAATGACATAATTACATTTTCGGTATTAGAGCTTGCGGCAAAGAATTCGGTATGTCCAATAAAATTGGGATGCGTATGACGGATTGCATCTTTGCTAACGGGTGCTGTCACAACTGCATCAAGCTTATTAGTATTGAGATCTTTAGCGCATTCAGAAAGTATTTTATGAGCTGTCTCTCCACTCTCTTTTGATGGCATTCCAATTTCGATATTGTTGCTATTTATCTCCATCCAATAAATATTTTTCCAAGAAGTTGCTTCATTAATATTATGAATCTTCACAACAGAATTCCCATCAGTGAACGGATCAAGTTTACCATAAACTACAAAAGTAATATCTTCCCTTAATTTTAAAAATCTAATAGCTTTAGAAGTGATTTCCGGACCAATTCCAGCTGGATCACCCGTTGTAATTGCAATTCTCTTCATATAATTTTACCTCAACAAACTTATAACAAAATAATTTTTCCTCAAAAATCTCACTATCTGTCAATTTATTTGTTGTCATAAAAAGTAATAAAGATTAATTTAGCGAAGCAAAGAAAAATTATTAAATATTATTTTGCATCTAATATAGGGGAAATGATGAATAGAAATCCTGTTGTTGCTGGCAGCTTTTATCCGGGTGATTCAAGTATTCTTAATAAACAGATCGAAGATTATTTACAAAAAGTGAATATTGAAATTGCAGGGAATGATATATTGGGTGTAATATCTCCTCACGCAGGATATGTTTATTCTGGTAAGTGTGCTGCTTTTAGCTTTAAAGCATTACAACAAAAGGATTTTGATGTGGCAGTTATTATTGCACCAAGCCATCGTTTTGCGGATTTTGATTTTTCAGTGGGTGATTATGATGAATATTTAACTCCTTTAGGAAGCATGAAAGTTGCTAAAGATATAGTAAAAGAATTAAAAGAAAAATACGATATTGGAACAACATATTATGCAAGTAATATTGAACATTCTCTAGAAGTTCAATTGCCTTTTTTGCAGAAAATTAAACCTGATTCTAGCATTGTCCCAATTTTGCTTGGTAGGCAAAATAAGGAAAATAGTAAGAAATTAGCAAAAATTTTGGTCGAGTGTTTTAAGGGAAGGTTCGATAGAACAGTCTTCATAATTAGTAGTGATCTTAGCCATTATTACGAAAGTGAAACAGCAACGGCAATGGATAAGGAATTATTAATAAATTTTGAGAATATGAATGTAGATAAAATGGGAGAAGATTTTAATCTGGGCAAAATCGAAGCTTGTGGAATGGGTGGAATATTGACTCTTATGTATCTTGCAAAGAACCTTGGCTATAATGTGATAAAAAATCTTGATTATAGAAATTCCGGTGAAGTAAGCGGAGATTACAATCAGGTTGTTGGATATCTTTCGAGTTGTGTGTATAAATAATTTGACAAGAAAACCAAAAATTCCGAATTTGCATTTTTAAGTGAGCGGGAGTAGCTCAGTGGTAGAGCTCCACGTTGCCAACGTGGTTGTCGCGAGTTCGAATCTCGTCTCCCGCTCCATTTTTAAATTTTGGCGACATCGCCAAGTGGTAAGGCAAAGGTCTGCAAAATCTTTATCCCCGGTTCGAATCCGGGTGTCGCCTCCATATTGTGCGTTCTAAGTGACTCAAGTTCTTGCCGGAGTGGTGGAATTGGTAGACACAAGGGACTTAAAATCCCTCGATCTTCGGGTTGTGCCGGTTCAAGTCCGGCCTCTGGTACCAAATAGAAACGCTAATCTTCTAGGTTAGCGTTTTTTTTATTTATATTACATCGATTATATTATTATAAAATTGACAACTCAATACTAAAAAAAATATTAACCAAAAAGTAATAAAAAGATGGAAGTAAATGAAGCAAAATTCACATAAAACACTAAAGCATTATATTCATCTTCGTTTGGGAAGAGGGAATTTTTTTGAGATTCTGAAATCGATGTTTGTCAAAGCATTTGAAGCAAAATCGGCAAAAGAGTTTTGGAATTATTGGAATCCTGTATTCGGCTATTTCATGTTATTCTATTTTTATAAACCATTAACAAATAAAGTGCCAAGAGCTATACGTGTAATTGCAACATTTACAGTTTCGGGTTTTTTCTTACATGATCTTTTATTATGGTGGCCATTTTGTTGGATGATCGCCTATAAAACTCATTTTCCTTTTGGAACAGTTTGGTTTATTTTTTTGGCAATTATTATGTTATTGCTAGAAAAAATTGGTTTCAATACTGAAAAGTATTCACCAAGGATTCGTGTATTGACAAATTTAGGTTATCTTAGTGTCGCCCTGGGTTTAACTCTATTAGTTGCAAGTGGTATGAAATTAATTACTAATTTATGTTAATTTAGCTATCTCAACTCACCTACATACTTCATAAATGATTGAACTCTTTCACTTGAAATTTCATTCTGCCATTTCCCATTTTCTTTGAAATGTGAACCAATAATAAAGCCATTTGCATGTTCCCAATATTTATCAATGTTATCTATTGTAACTCCAGAACCTATTAAAATTGGAAGATCACATGTTCTACCTACTTTTTGTAATTCTGTTAAATCTGTCTCTTTTGAGGTTGATTTACCAGTAATAATAACTCCATCAGCAAGAAAGAATTTGCATGCTTCTGCAAAATCAGTAATATCCAGATCAGATGTTATTGAATGAGAAGAATGTTTCTTTTTAATATCAGCAAATACTGCTATCTCATTTGCACCGATTTTTTTACTATATCTTATAAGCTCACCTGCACAGGCGTTCATCAATCCCTCATCGGCTATGTGTGAATACACGAAACCTTCAACACGAATAAATTCACATCCAGAAGCTTGAGCTACCGCCAGAGCTTCTATATTAGCTCCAGCTAGTATTTGAATTCCACATGGGATAGAGATATTTTTATTAACTTCTGCAGCAACTGCCGTCATTGAAGCTGTAATTTCCGGACCAACTATTTTGTTCAAATAAGGTACATCATGCATATTTTCCATGATAATTGCATCCAATCCATTTTGCTCATACAATTTTGCTTCTTCAACTGCTTTAGTAATAATTTGAGGGATTGTAAGTTTATTGTTCGGAGTACCGGGAAGAGCTTGAACGTGGACCATACCTATTATCAATTTCTTCTTCTTCAATTCATTTATGATTTTCATGATTTTCCTCGCTTATTATTCATTAATTTACTCCTTGTTAAATACTTATAAACAAGACCATAACTTACTAATCCAAATGAAGTTGCAATTATCCCCATATACAATTCGTCCACATTTTGCCAAAATCCAGTTAATTCGATGTTCCGCCAGACACTCACTGTGATCACGCCTAAAATACTGGCAAAAACAAATTGGTGATCTTTTATCTTGCCGGGAAAAATATATCCATAAAGAACTGGAAGTAGCAGGCAACTAGCGGAATAACTACCCAACGTTTTCCAAACTGTTTTAATATTGCCTTCAAATACTATACCCAAAAGAATTGCTAAGATGCCTACAAAGATAATTCCAATATGATAAAGAGATACTTTTCCTTTCCATTTTTTTGGCATCATGTCGTAAGAAACTGTTGTTCCAGCAATAAAAAGATATGAATCTAATGTAGATAAGATAGTTGCTAGAATTCCTGCTAAAACTAATCCTCTAATCCCATTAGGTAATATTTGAAGTGCATAAATTAAATATGCTTTATCCGATGCTGCTTCTGGTATTACTGCTCTTGCATACATTGCTCCTGCTGTTGTGCAGATATCAAATAGTATCCAGATCACTGTAGAAATCAAGATTCCTCTTTTGGCTATTTTAACGTTCTTAGCAGCAAAAACTCTCTGATAGAAATTGGGGTCAACTAATGTAGAAAGTGCAATAAATCCCCAAACTAAAGTAGTTGCAATCCCTTCTCCTCCTGTGAGCGTGAAATGGGTTGATGGAAGATTTGCTTTTAAAAAACTTACTCCTCCAAACAATTTGTAGGAATAAAGAAGAATTAAAAATACTCCTAAACACATCACAAAAAATTGAATTATGTCAGAAAAAACAATTGCCCTAAATCCACCATAAAGTGTGTAGAGAATTACAATTGTCACACCAATTATCATACTTTGCAAAAATGAAATTCCAAATAATGCTTGAATTAGAAGTCCTAAACTTATTACATATGCAATTGGCAATACATTAAAGAAATTAAAAACTGCACTTAGCTTTCCAGCATTCGGTCCAAACATTTTTCCAACTAGATCAGGAAGGGTAATAGCTTTATATTTGGCAACTTTATGTACTATGAAAAATGCAAATAAAATGTATGAAATGTACCAGAATATTCCCTGAGTTACAAAATTGAAGATTCCCTGATCGAAGGCAATTTTTGTAACTCCGAATATTCCACCATACCAAGTAGCGACTAAAGTTGCAACAAACATTGGAAGTGTGAGCTGTCTTCCCATTAGGAATAGATCCAAAAAACGAATTTCATTATTATTGGAAATATTTCCCTTTTTTTTCTTTAGATATTGTCCATAAATTACAGATAAAAAAGTTAAAAGTAAAACTCCAAAAAAAACATACCAATCCAATCTACTCAAAATTGTCTTGTAATCTATTGTTAAATCAAATTCCAACAGCAACTCCTTTTTCGGCATTACCCGATAAGTCTAAGGGTTGAGTGATAGCCACTTCTCAGCCATTTATTTGGCTCCCCTGTTATTTAATTATTGAAATTTAGTTCTGAAGTTTATTAGTCAAATTATTTCTAAAAGTAAGAAAGTCTTTGACATTCAAATCGTTCCTTTTTTTTTCAAATTGTAGTTAGTTCTTTATTATGATTGTTGTCACGGGGTGCTGTTTGCAAAAAGACAAACGGTTGAGATTATACCCTTGAACCTGATCCGGATAATGCCGGCGTAGGAAACTGATGAAATATTTTTTAACCACAATTCGGTTTCTTCCGAGTTGTGGTTTTTGTTTTTTAATAGAATGTTAAATTAATGGAGAAAAATATGAAAAAAAATATTATCATTTTTGCTAGTCTTATTTTAATTAGTAACTTTGTTTTTGCTGATCAATTAACAGGAGAAATTACAGATTCACAATCTGGAAAGTCAATAGATCAGGTTAGTGTATATGTACCTCATGTTAATATATCTACAACTTCAGATACAGATGGAAAGTATATCCTCAACTTCATTAAACCTGCACTTTTTTCAATTGTTTTTGAGCGTATAGGTTATGAGAAGAAAATTGTGAAACATAATCCATTTGATACTTCAGTTCTAAATATTCAGCTAATTAAAAAGCCACAAAATATTTCTGGAATGAAAGTATCTTCAACAAAAGCGAAAGAACGTGAAACGCCTGTCACTTTTACAAATCTGACTCAAGAGAATGTCTTACAAAACAATTTTGGTCAAGAAATTCCAATGCTGATGGAGGATGTACCGGGTGTATATTCTTATTCAGATGCAGGTGGTTTAGTTGGGAATGCACATCTCACAATACGTGGATTTGATCAAAAGCGAATAGGTGTGATGATAAATGGGATACCACTGAACGATCCGGAAGATCATAACGTTTATTGGGTAAATATGCCAGATTTAGCTGAAAGTACATCCTATATTCAGTTCCAACGTGGTGTGGGAAGTTCACTTTATGGAATCTCCACTTTTGGAGGTTCTTTGAATATGCAGACAAATTCTTATGCAAAGGAAAATAGATCAGAAATATTCACAGCTTTTGGAAGTTATAACACATATAAAATTGGAATAAAAACAGCTCAAAAATTTGGAAATTACAATGCAAATATTCGCTTCTCTAAAGTTGCATCAGATGGATACAGAGATAATTCTGCTTCGGATCTATGGTCTGTTTTTACAAATCTTACCAGAGTGGGAGAGAGATCAATTACAGAAGTAAACTTCTATACCGGACATGAACTAACTCATGCAGCATGGGAAGCTTCAGGTGATTGGGAATTGGATGCAAACCATCAGCATAATCCTTATAACTATGAAAATTATGTTGATGACTTCTCACAACCTCATTTTGAATTGCATCACAGTTATTATCTGAATGAAATTTCCGATATTAAAAATTCACTATTCTTTATACATGGGAACGGATTTTATGAGCAATATAAAGAGGGAAGAAATTTGTGGGAGCATGGTTTAGTGGGTGAAGATAATGATGAAGAAGCAGATATTATCCGTCAAAAATGGATAACAAAAAATCATTATGGCTGGGTCTCTCAATTCAATTTCCGTCATGAAAAAGGAACTTTCACAGCTGGTACTTATCTCAGTTTATTCGATAGTGACCACTGGGGTGAAATCAAAGAAGTAATAGGTGCAGACACACTTGGAATCAGCTATGAGAGTGGACAAAAATACTACAATTACAAAGGAGAAAAAGAATATTTAACTGCCTATGTAAATGAAATATTTAAGCCGATCGATGACATTTCCATTATGGCAAACCTGTATTTCCAACATATAAATTACCGTTTTGAACAATTGGAATCAGGTAATTTCACCGGAGAATTTCTGAATGCTTATGAAGTAGATTACAATTTTTTCAATCCAAGATTTGGGATAAATTATAATGTAAATGAGAATTTCAATATTTATGGGAACATTTCGGTCTCTCAAAGAGAACCAACCGACAGCGAACTTTATGACACATGGGATGGACCTGATGATCTGGGTGTCGCTCCACTTTTTGCTTCGGCAGATACTGTGTTTACCGATGATGGGAATGTTGAGAAAATCAACTGGAGCGATCCTTATGTGAAAGAAGAAAAATTACTGGATTATGAAATGGGAATAGGCTACACAGGTGGAATTTGGAATTTGAAAGCAAATCTATATTGGATGAATTTTACTGATGAGATCGTGGCTTATGGTGGTGCGGATGATGAAGGGAATCCAATCCGTGGGAATGCTGATAAAACAGTCCATCGTGGCGTGGAACTCTCTGCAAAAGTGCAATTACCTGCCTGTTTGGAATTATCGGGTAATTTTAGTTATAGCGATAACTATTTTTCCGATGAATTTATTTTAAAACAAGCTATTTATGATGATGAAACTTGGGATATAGTTGATTATAAATCAATAAGTTTAAAAAATAATACAATTGCTGGATTCCCAGATATTATAAGTAGTGGAAAACTTGCTTATAAAAAAGAAAACTTCAATCTTTTTACCCAATTGCAATATGTGGGAAAACAATATTTGGACAACACCGAAAATGAAGATCGAATAATTGATCAGTTTAAAGTACTAAATATCGGTGCAGTTATTAACATCGCAAAATTCTTTGGTAAAACTGATCTGCAATTGAATCTGAGAATAAATAATATTCTAAATGAAGAATATGAAACTGCAGGTTATTATGAAGGTTATGAATACTATAATTCAGTTTCAGATTCGTTTTATCATTTGGGAGAAAGTGAATTCTGGCCTGCAGCGGGGCGTAATTTTGTAGCTGGATTGAGATTGGGATTTTAGTGCGTGTAAGCGTTTAAGAGAATAAGTGTAAAAGCGTTGGGGCAGATCATTGATCTGCCCTTTTTTATAATTCTTTCTTCACGATATTCTTGAATCTTGTTGCACTTAGATAATGATCTTCTAAAAGGTTACCGTCGTGTAATAAACTAAATGAACCAAATCCGGAAGGAGCATTATTTGCTTCCTTACTAGAAGTAATCTTCTTCACTTTCAGATCTAATCCGAATCCTCAAACCATCTTCATAAGCTTTTTCAAACCAATCTTTCTTCATTTCAAATTCTTTAGACTTTATGTTTTTAACA